>NZ_BAACAP010000241.1:0-133756 GCF_045865695.1 Scytonema hankhaensis NUACC26 | reverse complement strand
GGTCCCCTCTGGGGTTGGGGGGAAACCCCCGCACGGTGAGCCAGCGCTGCAGGAGGGTTTCCCTCCGTAGGCGACTGGCGAACCCCGAAGGGGCGCTGCTCTTCGCACCACAAGAGAAAGTTGAATATTTTTTATTTGGAAGTTCCTAAGCGGTTTTCAAATTCACCTTAACAACGATATCGTTAAAGTCATTGTCACCACCACCAGGTAAATCTTCAAAACCAAAGCAGTTACTTCCCAACAAACGAATATGATCTGCTTTATTTGGGTTAGCGCCTAAGAAGGGCAAGTACACAGCAGGATCGTTGCTGGTATCGCTATCCAAAAGCATTTCTGCTGTACCATCAGCAATAATCATTGGAGCAAAGATAGCACCTTTTTGGAAAACGCCTGAGAAAGTTGTAGAACCTTGATTTTCGACTGATAGGTTAATTCCAGAGACACGTGCATTCATTGCAGCTTTGATATAACCTTCATCTCCAGGCATCAAATCTGCTTTCCCATCACCGTTGATATCGATACCACCTTTTGCATCAGCCATCTGGTAAAAGCAGACGAAATTCTTAAATGCTGCTTCTCTGTGAACGGTAAACTCTGCTTTCACTTCCGTTTTGGCTTCTCGCAAATCGATAACTTCTCCACCCGATGTACCTTGCAAACCAGTACCCAGGGGTATCTCTTCGTTTGATGCTTTAATCTTGACTTTCAGCTTTTGGAAGTCAGCACCAGCACCCTCAAGTAATTCATCCCAATCTAGAGAAAACTCTCCATTTCCTAAGTCTGTAGTCTTTTGTGTTTTAGCATCGGCAAAGAGGACGTTTTTGAATGAAATCTTACCAGACATGACACCATCAAGGGTACCGTCCTTAATCATGAAGAATTTTAGCTTTGCACCAGCTTTAAATTCCAATAGACGTGTCATGTCAGAACTAAACCCTTTAGGAGTATTAGCAATGGAAGAGAAAACCACTTGTGCTCTTGATAATGCAGCTTGGGCGTAACCTTCTGCATCAAGAGCAATTCCATCAATTGTTCCTTTGTCATCATCAACAACGCACACTCCCAACTCATTCACCAGCTTAGATTTGTGTCCATCAAGCTTGATGTGGAGTTTGAGTTTACCACTTTCGGAAGCATCACCTAAAAGGAAAAGATTATTAGGGACTATCTTTAAACTGAGTTTGACATTGATAGAACCACTAGTACTGCCGGAATCTGTATCATCAATAACATCTTTAACGGATTTTACGTCAATTGTCGCCTTATATGCTGTCGCGCTGTATTCTAACCCATCACTAACTTTAAACTTGAAGCTTGCGTACTTAGTACCACTAGCCTCTGCAACAGACTTAAATTTCAGTTTGGAAATATCCGCTAGTGCGATCTTTTGGTCAACAGTAATAGCTTCACCTTCATTTTGGATACCATCGTCATTGGTATCTTTGAAAAACTGACCGACTAGTGGTAGTTCAGTAATTTGTATCTCTTTGAAGCTAGTACCCTCATTACCATCATCATTATCATCACCTTCACCACCGTCATCGTCGCTATCGCTGAAGCCGAAATCTTTTACAGCAAAAGCATAAACAGTGTCTCGATCGACGCTAATAGTTGTGTCAGTAGCGGTAGGAGGAGTATTGTTCAACAAAATTTCCAGACCCGTAGAACCTCCAGCAATGTAAGCTTGGTTGTTAACTACAAACACACCTTTTGCCATACCAGTGGTTTGATAAGTCCCAACAGATTTAGGATCTACAGGATTGCTAACATCAAGGACTTGCACGCCCATATTACCATCAGCGATATAAACTAAGTTTCCTACAAGACTGACGCCAAAGACATTATAAGAAGTATCAAAACTACCTTTAAAAGTTGGCTTAGTCACATCGCTGACATCAATAATTTGCATTCCCGAATAGCCACCAGCAATGTAAGCATAATTACCTTCTACCTTGACTTCAAAAGCTGTGCTTGAGGTATTGTAACTTCCTTTAAGAACGGGGCTATCGGGGTTAGTGATGTCAATAATTTGTAAAGTTGATATTAAGCTTGATTCAGAAAGAACGTAAGCATAATTACCTTTTACAGTTACGTTTTTAATAGAGCCTTTTGCATTCTGATATTTACCTTTAACAGTGAGCTTAGTTGAGTCGCCGATATCAAAAATTTGTAACCCGGAGATACCTCCAGCAACATAAGCATAATTGTCTTTAATGGCTATGTCTTCTACAGTGGTACAAGAAGTCGAGTCGCTAAACTTGAACGCAGGATTTGTAGGATTGGTAAGATCGATAACTTGCAAACCTGAAGTATAGCTAGCAACGTAGGCATATTTCCCTTTAATCGCTACGCCTTTGACTTCACTATCAGCTGAGAATTTATATTTCCCTTTAAAAGTAGGTTTTTTAGGATTGGTAACGTCAAGAATTTGTAAACCTAATTCACTATCAACTGTATAGGCGTAACTTCCTTCTACTATAACTTTAGAAATCATGCTAGAAGAAGTCGTACTGGTGTAACTACCTAGAGAAAACAAAGCTAGTACAGCAGGATATGCAGCCATTGCTTCTGCTGTAAATGCTAGTGGTGAATTAACATTACCGCCTACATTGATTTTCAAATTCCAATTACCACCTAAAGCGACATTTCCTGTAGGACGGGCGGTTGCTGCAATACTTGCTCCTGTTAATTGGTGAAGTTTGGTAATAAATTCTTCCCCTACATCTCCTGCTGCTACATTACAACCATAAAGAAGAAGATTTGGGACATGGGATGATGTGGAAAACCAATTTTGTAGTTGGTTAGAATAATTTTTTAAAGTATGAAGACTCAATTCGCTATTTCCCAAGTAAAGGGTTCCAGGAGAACCGTGGGAGACAATGTGAACGCTTTGGATTAGACTTTCTTGAAAGAATACTTGGGAAATTTGTTCTACTCCATCGCTATTTGGCTCGAGAACAATAGCTGTAATTTCTGGTAGTAATCCTTCTAATAAAATCTCGTAATTGTCTACAGCACTATCAATGAAGAGAATGTTTTTCATTTCGGTCTATCCTGGAAACCACAATACAAAGTTATATATTTAAGTTGCCCAAGAAATTTGAAAAACTATCAGCTAAAAAAAGATTATTTCATAACAAACTTGGTCAATAGTTAATATCAATTTAATATGAAGCTGCATATTATTTTTACCCCTCCTAACCTCCCCTTATAAAGGGGAGGAAAATAAATTTCCTGTTACCCCCCTTTATAAGGGGGGTAAGGAGAGATGCCACAGATGGTAGAGTTTTTTCGGGAGCATCTTCATCTGAAAACGGTATAAAACATAAAAACCTCTTGCAATATTGAATATTTTTCAATATTTATGAGAGCGATAAGCCGGGTACGGCTTGCGCCAAGGGCGATCGCATTTATATATATTCTTTTTTAAGAGCAAATTTATTCAAGGAAAATGAATTCCTTGTTATTACCCCACCCTGACCCTCCCTGATGGAAAGGTGAGGGAATGAGAAATCCGATCTCCCCTTTGGAAAGGTTTTGCTCGGATGAACATCTACAATTCCCAGAATTTGCAGAGGGAACTGGAAACGCAGATCTCCCCCCTTTTCAAGGGGGGACTAAGGGGGGTAAATTGGACTTGTGTGACGCAGTAGACTTTGCACTTGCCTAATTCCCTCAGACGGCAATTCTTTGGGCTAGTTCCCCACTGGTATAAAATTATTTATAGTTCGTACTCAATCCAAAATCCAAAATGGTACTAAGAAAGCGCTCAGTCTGAGAAATCTATACACTGAGCGCTTAAGAACAGTTAAAACTGTATTTATACGACATTCGCCCTAGGATATTTACAACCTATAAGGTGAGGTAGGGCGCTGTCTGACTTGATAATCTGTTAACGAGCCTTGAAGAACTACAGTTCTCCCTCCTTTTCTAAAGGTAGGGATTTGTCCTTTTTGCACAGCCACATACAAAGCGCTCTGACTTATGCCCAAACGTCTTGCTGCTTCTGCCAGTGAAACACCGTGCTTTTGCATATTCTGTTGCCTTCCTTGCAATCCTAATTAGATTGCGATCTAATTAGAGTATAGCAAAATGATGAAGAAATGTTAAACAACTTAATAATTGCCAAAAAAATGAATAAAAATCTTCTTAATTATAAAGAAAAGATTAAATTCTTGAATTATGACTAATTCGATGAGAATCTAAATAGAAGCTTAAATTTCCTCTTAAAACGGGGTCAGCTCGTATAAAGACCCTGAATATAAAACAATTTTAGTACCTCCATAGCTTTTTGCTGTAGAGGTATTAATCGTAAGCTACCCCGCTCTAAAGAGACGGGGCTTTAGCCCAGTTCAAAGTATTTGTCGGAAACAGACTAAGCTGACCCTCCAACAAACAACTCATCCCCGGACTTTCGGGCTGACTTACGGACAACCCCAAAACTGCAATATTCAGACTGGCATTCCAGTCACTATCGGCTTCAAAACCACAATGCCCACACTTAAACGACTTACCAGAGCGATACGACTTGCCTTTAACAGGATGCACGTGGTGACACCGCGAACAAGTTTGAGACGTATAGGCTGGTGGAACCAGAACTACTGGCACGCCAGCAATAGCCGCTTTGTATTCTGTGAACAACCGCAACTGGTAAAATGCCCAGTTGTTTGTTCTACGTCGTTCGGTCTTGGAACGTGGTTTTTCGTTAAGCGATTCTCGAATATTGGTCAAATCCTCAAAAGCAATAGCAGCATTATTCTGCTTCGCTTCGTCAACAATTTCCTTAGAAATATTGTGATTTAACCACTTCTGGAACCTTTGTTCTCTGCCAGAGAGCCGTCTCAAGAGTCGTCTAGAACTCCGAGTGCGTTTGCGTTGAACATTGGCTCTGACCCTACTGTAACGGTCACGAGTAGCTTGAATCTTTTCGCCACTCCAAGATTTCCCAGTACTTGTAGTAGCGATGTCGCGCCGTCCCAAATCGACACCAATCACCTTGGGTGTCTTACCTGGTGGCTGAGTCGGAATATCAACAGCGATGTTGATATAGTAGTCGCCGCGTTTGGTTTTGTTGAGCGTAGCAGATGTAGGAGATTGCCCTTTCAGCAATCCCAACTGATAGTTGCCGATACTCAACTTAAACTTTTTGCGACCACTTATCAAAGTCACGCCAACAGTTTGAGACTCTTCCATGTATTGGAAAGTCCTAATATCCAAGTTGATAGACGTTGGTCTAAATGCGTGAATCTGTTTAACTGCCTTGGCGTTCCCAATCACGCGACGAATAGCTTGACAAACGTGATTAGCTTTCAATCCCGTGGATTCACGAACTGGCTTATAAACCAAGTGGTGAAGTTTGGTTGTGTTCCAGCACTTTTCACGTTTTGCCACTTCCAATATCTGGTTGCAAGCATCCGCAAATCCCTCCAAAGTTGCATCAATCTCTTGCCGCAACTCTACAGGGACTTCAATCTTGCATTTTACAGATATCGTTTGCACTTGAATACCTCAAAAACTCATCCAATTATAGCAAAGGACGAGCAATCCATGCAATGGGTTCCCAAGAATTTTGGACTGCCATTAAAATGAGCCAGCCACGTGCGCGGGTTCCCTGCATTGAGTGGACTGGCGTGGCACGAGTCGCGGTTCCTCCTTGGGCTGAAGCCGCAAGGTTTCCCCGCTCCCGCGTTTTCTAGATGAGATAAATCAGTAAAATACCTGCATAGGTTAACCAGATTTTTCCCTATATTAAACTGAATATTTTTGTGCAACAGAATCCTATGTTTAACTCAAGAGCGTTAAAAGAAAAAAACTTATGTGTATTTTGGCACAAGTGGTTAGCGATACCTATTGCCATCATTGTCTTCATTGTCATATCTATAGGATTGATGGAAGTAACCTCTGCTAAACAGCAAACGATTAATCATCCTCTTACACCGTTAACAGAGCTAGAAATAAAAACAGCAGTTTCAGTTATTAAAAAAGAGAAACCTTTGACTGAAATGGCAGCTTTTCCAATTCTAACTTTGCAAGAACCAGATAAAACAGAAGTTTTGAACTTTAAACCCAATCGTCCCTTTCAACGACAAGCTTTTATTGTTATCTACGAGCAAAAGCAAAACAAAACTTACGAAGCAGTTGTTGACCTGAAAACCAAAACCTTAAGTTCTTGGAAAGAAATACCTGATGTCCAACCAGCGATGTTTTTTTCAGAATACGAGTTAGCAGCAAAGATAGTAAAATCAGACCCGCGCTGGCAACAAGCTATGCGAAAGCGATCGCTGACAAATTTTCAGCAAGTTACAGTTAGCTGTTGGGCACCAGGAATCTTGTCTCAAGAGGAACACGAGACAGGCGATCGCTTGTGTAGGGGTTTGTCTTACTATAAAGGCAACAACTGGAATTATTTTGGTAGTCCAATTGAGGGAGTCTTAGCAACTGTCAATTTAAACACCCGTAAAGTAACGAGTTTTTTTGATAATGGCGTAGTTCCTTTCTCCAAACAAAACTGGAATTACGATCCTAAAACCTTAGGAAAATTACAACAATCTCTAAAAAGACTGACGATTCAACAGCCCAATGGTATTGATTTCAGTATTAAAGGTAATGAAGTGAGTTGGCAAGGGTGGAAATTTCGTTATCAAATGCATCCCCGTGATGGCTTGGTGCTGTATCTTGTCAGTTATAACGATGGTGAAAAGACTCGACCAGTAGTGTATAGAGCAAGTCTATCAGAGATGGTAGTCCCTTACGGCAATCCCGACCCAATTTGGTCGTTTAGAAATGCTTTTGATGTTGGGGAATATAACTATGGCACCCTCGCAACTACAATGGAGTTAGGTAAAGAAATTCCAGAAAACGGTAGACTCCTTGATGCTGTCTTGGCTGACGACAAAGGAAAACCCTATGTGATGCCAAAGGTTATCGGTATTTACGAGCGAGATGACGGTATGCTCTGGAAACACTATGAGTATATTACTAAGCGGAATGATGTTCGTCGCAGACGAGAGCTAGTGGTGACGACGACGACAGCGATCGAAAACTATGATTATGGTATCAGTTGGGTTTTTCACCAAGATGGTACTCTAGAGGTGGAAACCGATCTAACGGGTATTATACTGGCACAGGCAACAGCTTCCCAAAAGCAATCTGAAAATGAACTATATGGTGAATTGGTAGCAAAAAACATTTTGGGAGTCAATCATCAACACTTGTTTAACTTCCGTTTGGATATGGATGTTGATAGTCAGGCAAATCAGGTTATGGAAATGAATGTCAAAGCCTTACCTGTAAATGAAAAGAATCCTTTAGGAAATGCCTTTACTGTGGAAGAAACCCCACTGACAAAAGAAGCGATCGCAGTGCGCGATCTGGATATAAATCACAGTCGCGAATGGATGATTGTCAGTACCAAGAGCAAGAACGCTTTGGGTGCTGCAACTGGATATATGTTAATGCCGGCAGGAAACACTGTATTTTTTCCAGATGAGTCAGCGCACATTCGGAAAACAGCTACCTTTGCCAATCACCATGTTTGGGTTACCAAATATCAGCCCGGTGAACTTTATGCAGCCGGGGATTATCCCAATCAAACTCAACCTGCAAAAGGTTTACCGGAATATATTTCCAATGATGAGTCTCTCATGGGTGAAGATATCGTGCTGTGGTATACGATGGGTGTAACTCATATCCCTAGACCAGAGGATTGGCCTGTAATGACAACTCATCGTGTTGGATTTAAGCTAGTTCCCAGGGGATTCTTTCACCGCAACCCAGCGATTAACTTACCGGAAGAAAGGCAGAAGGTAGAGGGCAGAAGGTAAAAGGAGCATCCCTACTATAGCAATTCTAAATCATTCGTAAACAGTTAGATCCCCGACTTCGCATGAGTTGTCAGGGATCTGGACACTTAAAATACAAGAGGAATTTGAATCACAAATTCAGAACCCTCTGATGGGGTAGAATGACAACTCAAACAACCACGATGTTTTTCTTCTATTATCTGGCGCGAGATAGATAAACCTAACCCAGTTCCCTTACCAAGAGGTTTTGTCGTAAATGAATGTTCAAAGATTCTCTCTTTGACTTCATTTGACATACCAATACCGTTATCATGAATGCGAATAATCGCCGCATTCTCGCTCTCTAAAACTTCAGTTTTAATTCTAATTTGATAAGGATGAGTTTCCATTTCAGTATAAGGACGATACACGCTAGCTTCATTAAGTGCATCTATTGCATTAGTGATAATATTCATGAATACTTGATAAAGAGAGCCAGGATAACAGTGAATGAGGGGTAAATCGCCATATTCTCTAATCACCTCAATCGCCGGACGTTTTTCATTGCCCTTCAATCTGTGTCTTAAAATCATGAGGGTACTTTCTATACCTTCATGAATATTAACATCTAGCTTATTAGTGTTATCGGCACGAGAAAAATTACATAGACTAGTACTGAGGAGACGAAGACGTTCTGAACCTACCTTCATTGAGGCGAGCATTTTAGGTAATTCTTCTAATAAATATTCTACATCAATCTCTTCAGAATGCTGCTGAATTTCTGGTATTAAATTGGCAAAGTTTTGCTGATAAAGTCGCAAGTGATGACTTATATCTTGAATAGCCGCTTCAGCTTCATGAAGATTACCGCTAATAAAGCAAACTGGATTATTGATTTCATAAGCAATCCCAGCCAGCATTTTACCAATAGCAGACATTTTTTCATTTTGAATCATTTGAAGTTCGGCTTGCTGAAGCATCGATTGAACATCTTTGAGGCTCTGGACAAAATCTAAAGTACGGATAATAGTAATTTCTAGATCCTGAAAATCTATTGGTTTATTGATAAAGTCGAAAGCGCCTTGATTCATTGCTTGCCTAATGTTTTTCATATCTCCATAGGCAGAGACAACAACTGTTCTAAAATTATAATTAGAATTTCGTAGTTTGCTAAGCAAAGTTATTCCATCCATTTCCGGCATATTAATATCACTTAGCACTAAATCTATGTCTGGATGGGTTTGTATTTGTTCTAATGCTTCTTTGCCATTATTTGCAAAAATAAACTCATATTCTCGTTGAGCAACTTTTTTTCTAAAGTATTGACCGATTAAACGCTTTACTAGTAATTCGTCATCAACAACTAAAATTTTTGCACTCATATTTTTCTGATTTTCCTTCTTTTTATCTTAAATATAATCACTAGTCACTGATTACTGGTCACTGGTCACTGGTCACTGGTCACTGATTACTGGTCACTGGTCACTGATTACTGGTCACTGATTGCTTTCGTAGTAAGTTTCAGAGAGCTTTATCGGTCTGTTCCAATTGTGGACATCAGCAGCAAATAAGAAATTGGTTTGACACTTAATATAACTGTTGTCAAATTGCTCGCACAGTCTAACAGCCATTGCTCCAAAGCTATATCCTGTTTTATAATCATCAAGCACGCCAGCAACCAAGCCGTATCCAACATAACCAAAGGGAGATGAATCGCTATTTCCATACTGCAATGACAGTGTAGTCATCTTAACTACAGTAAAATTGCTTAAGGTTTGGTTTCCAATTAGATAAGCCGAATAGAACATAACCTGTAACAGTTTGAGCATTGCTATAACGTTAGGGTTGCTCATTTTAGGAGCATCAAGCAGTTCTTCAATTTGATGCTCTTTCAGATAACTGTTAACTGCATCAAGTTCTGCATTCACAGCAGCTTGTAAAGTCTCTGGCTCTAGAAATATGCTCAAACCTAGTAAATCTAAGCTGGTTTTTTGGATTGCGATCGCTTCAGCATACTTACCTTGAAGTTGATACTGAGTCATTTGTATATAATAAATTCCTACTGTATCGAGAACTGTGGCTGTATGCTTTAAAGCTTCTGCATAAAGTAACTCAGCTTGGTCAAAATTTCCTGATAAATACTCGGTTTCCGAACACTCTTTATAGAGTTCATAAGTTAAAGTATAATCATCTTTCCAAGATGTTGTTGGAAGTAATTCAAGACCAATTTTGAAATAGTGTTTTGCGGCTTGGTAAGCTGTAGAGAACTTAGCTTTCTGACCAGCTTTCAGATTTAATTGAGCAAGATTTCGCTTTTCCTGTTCTGTCGAAATTAAATTGCGACTCAAGTTAAAGTGATTCACAATTTCAAATATTTTTTCTTCACTCTCGACTGTAGAAGTGTTCTTTAAAAGCAATTGCCCAATTTTGAGGTGAGTCACCTGTTTTCTATCTTCAGGAATGAGAGAGTAAGCTGCTTGCTGTACTCTGTCATGTAAAAAACTATATTCAATTGCTAATTGCTCGTTGCTAATAGCTAATTGTTCGTATTGATTTGTCTTTAGCGATTCCTCTTTAGCTGGTTCGTTGTGGAAAAATTTATAAATTTCATTTTTAGGTATGATAAACCCTTCTTGCAGAGCTTTCCACAAATCCATTGCTGTCTCTGCTAACGGTTTCTCATACACAATAGTTAGCGTTTCCAAATCAAATCTATTTCCAATACAAGCTGCTAATCTCAAAACAGATTGAGTTGAAGCAGGCAGTTTTTGCAACTGCAAAGCCATAAACTCCACGACATCATCAGTGAATGCTATTGCTTTGACTCTATCGATATCGCACTGCCAATAACCCTCATCAAAATTAAAATTAATGTATCCATCTTCATGTAACGCTTTGAGAAATTGATTGGCAAATAAGGGATTACCTTTAGTTTTTTGATGAACGAGTTGAGTCAGAGGTTGCGCTCTTTGTGGCGAACAATTAAGGGTATCAGCAACGAAGTGGTTTAAATCGGATGGATTGAGAGGAGTTAAGACAATTGTATTCACTGTTGCACCAGAAGAGCAGATTTCTTCTAATGTCACTGTCACTGGATGTGTTGCAGAAACTTCATTATCTCGATAAGCACCGATGAGTAACAGATAATGTGTTTCTGTGTCACTCATTAAAAATTGCATTAAGTTTAAAGATGTAGAATCAGCCCATTGCAAATCATCAAGAAAAATGACTAAGGGATACTCTTTAGTGGTAAAGACTTGGATAAACTTCTGAAATAGTAAATTAAACCTGTTTTGAGCGGCGCTTCCTGAAAGTTCGGATACGGATGGTTGTTTGCCAATAATCCGTTCTAATTCGGGAATAACTTCAATAATGACTTGAGCGTTTTCTCCCAAAGCTTTGAGGATTTTCGTTTTCCATTTCTCAAGTTGGGTATTACTTTCAGATAACAGTTGTCGCATCAAATCGCGAAAGGCTTGCACAAATGCCAGGAAAGGTATATTTCGCAAGAATTGATCGAATTTTCCTCTGATAAAGTAACCCCGTTCTCGAACAATAGGTTTGTGAACCTCGTTGATAACAGCAGTTTTGCCAATTCCAGAAAATCCAGCAACTAGCATGATTTCTGCTAGGGAAGGATTTGTAGATTTAATTGATGAAGTCTCAATCGCTCCCGCAGCGACTCGCTCAAAAGCTTGCAGTAGTGTTGTGACTTCCTTTTGACGACCGTAAAGCCGTTCGGGAATTTGAAAGCGATCGCAAATATCTCGTTGTCCCAAATCGAAATTTGAAATAACCCCTGAAGTTTCCCACTGGTACAAGCAACTTTCCAAGTCATACTTTAAACCAATAGCACTTTGATAGCGGTCTTCCGCATTTTTTGCCATTAGTTTACTAACAATTTCAGATAAGGTTTGGGGAATATTAGGATTGAGGTTGTGTGCTTTTGGTGGAAGCTTGGCAAGATGCGCGTGAACCAATTCTATGGGATCGTCTGATTGGAAAGGAATTTGTCCTGTGAGGAGTTCAAAAAAGGTGACACCTAAAGAATAAAAATCCGTGCGGTAGTCAATTGGGCGATTCATCCGCCCTGTTTGTTCTGGAGAGAGATATGCTAAAGTTCCTTCCAAGACCTCAGCACTTGTAAGAGTTTGTGTTTCTCTGGGAAGTAGAGAAGCTATGCTGAAATCAATCAGTTTTATCTCATCTGTTATCGGAGCGATGAGAATGTTAGCAGGCTTAATATCTTTATGAATGACCCGATTGCGATATAGCTTATCTAGGATAGAGGCAATTTGAATAGCTATGTGGAAAAACTGCTGAAGAGATAATGTTTGTAAATTTTCTTTATGAGTTAGGTAGCTACTAAGAGATATTCCCCCAAATTCCATCACTAAAGCATAGCCGTTGTGATAGTTTTCCAAGCTGTAAGTTTGAATAATCCCAGGAAGATTGAGGTTTTTGGCAATGGTATACTGATTGCGGAATTTGACTAGTTCGTTGAAGCAGGGATATTCTTGACGCTGCAGTTTGATAACAACTGGTTTTTGGTCTAGTTCTCTAGTCCCTCGGTATACCAAGGTTCTCGCGCTTGAGTAGAGCATCTCATGAATTTGATACCCAGTCAGTTCTACCATTGTCATTGCCAACCCACAGGATTTCTGGTTACCGATTTATGATTCCCAGAAGTAGGTTGATACTAACAGCTTTGAATTGCTTACCTCTCATCGGTTACTTTCTTGACTCTCGATCCGGTGGCTCCGCCTCGCGAGCAGATTGAGCACTCTTAGGCGGAGCCTATAAAGAAGGCATTCCCAGGCTGAGCCTGGGAACGAGGTGAGGGAAGTCAAGGGCTGGTACTACTAACAATTAGCAATTAAGCCTTTTCCCAAAGCTCGCGAACATGGTCGGGTAACCAACTCGCAATTTCCTGAATTCTTTCTTGTGATAATTCGTCTTTGGTGGCAGAAAAGACTGCTTTGACAACGAGTTCGCGGTCTACATTAGCTTGCAATCCACCTTCATTTGCAACTCTGAATAAAAAGCGGTCAGAGTCGATTTTGAAAATACCAGGACCTTGCCAAGGTGGACGAACCCGGCTAAGCAATCCTACGATAGGATTGGTATCTTTCCATAGGTCTGCAATTTCCATTTGCAGAGATTTATCTTCAGTAATCTCAGCTGGTTTATGTAGTTCTTCTGCAACTCTATCAGCAGCTTCTGTTGTCATCAAGTCACGCATCACTCGATAAACAACTTCTGTTACATCCCTAGCATCAAAGATATCTTCAAGGTTTCCCTTGAGCCTGACCTTTTCTAAAAAAGGCAGATCTTTAGTAGCAATAGGAACTGTGGGTCCTTCTCGTAATCCTTGAGGAGGTTTTGCCTCCATTTTTTCCAGCATTTTTTGACCTTTTGGTGTCAGTTCTGCCTTTTTAAAAGTGATTAAATGAGGCAGGGGACCATCTGCTGCACCAAAAGTATTGGCAATTCTGAAATCTACTTCTTTGGGATTGGCGACATCGGGAACATCTTCCTGATTGCCGTAAGCATTGCCTGTAAATTCAGCATTGATATACTGCATTTGATTCAGGTAATCCAAATGACCTAAAAGATCTGTTGGGGTCATTTGTCTTCCTGTCAAGTCCGTTTCAGTGAATTCAACTTCATGCATTCCCTGCCCGGTTTCTTGTATTTTTTTTAGTATAATATAAGCAACATCTTCTCTAATGGGTATTGTCATTTAACCCTCCCTCATACATTGTCTTTAACGCATTGAAGAAGTCATTTTGCCAAAAATAAACTAGCAGCTTGCAAAACTACTCGGAAAGTCAAAGAGGATCAGAAAGTAGTCGCACAAAACTGCTAGATGTTGAATTTATGGCTCACTTCATCAAGCATTGCCATTAAGTTAGTGGGTAACGCGATCGCTCTACATCTATCACGGGAAACACCTATACATCTGTCATGAGTAGCATTTTATCAGTGACCAGTGACCAGTAATCAGTGAACAGTAACCAGTGACCAGTGACCAGTAACAATTAATTTTCTATGGTTGTTATGGGTAAAGTGACTGTGATAGTAGTACCGATACCTTGTGTACTTTCTACTTGTATATGACCTTGATGGTTTTGGACAATTGCTCGAGCAATGGCTAGCCCTAAACCAGAACCTGTTGAATTTTGCGATCGCATATTTTCTGTTGTATGTGTACGCGCCGGATCGACTCGATAAAATCGGTCAAATAGGCGGGGTATTGCTTCTGTAGGAATACCAATTCCAGTATCGATTACCTTAATTTGTAGATAAGCGTTGCTGTGACGCAACCCAGAAATCCGATTTGTTGCTTCTATACGTGTCAGGATAACATTGACTTTTCCATTGGGTGGAGTGTACTGTAAGGCATTGCTAATTAAATTTGTGAATAAACGGACTAATCGATCCCAATTTCCAACCATTGCGAACCAATTATCTATTAACTCATGATTAGTTTGCGAAGCGGGTGGATCGATTAATTCTAAAGTTAAAGTTATATTTTTTTCTCTTGCTAACAACTGTTGTTCTTCAATGACTTCCATTAATAAAGCATCAAGAGGACAAGGGGAAAAAATTTCTTTGCCGATACCGCTATCTTGCCTTGCTAAAAAAAGTAAGTCATTGACTAATTTCCCCAAACGTTGTGTGAGTCGTTCCACAACTTTTAATTGTTGTTTGTAGTGAAGGGGAGTTACACCTTCTGTTTCTGCTAATTCCAAATCGGTTAAAGCAACTTGGACGTTTGTTTGAATTAAGGCGATTGGGCTTCTTAGTTCGTGAGAAGCATCAGCCGTAAACTGTTTGAGGCGTTGATAGGATTCGCGCACTGGTTCGATGGCTTTACCTGAGAGGAACCAACCACTGGCTGCAACAGAAATAACCATTAATCCAGTCCCCAGTGCTAGGTCAACAATTAATTGATGACTGGGTTTGGTGACTTCAAACCAGGGATGACTGACGCGCAAATATCCCAAAACTTGCCGACCGTTTTGTACTCGTTCTGTGACTTGTCGAAGTAGGAGGGGAGGGGAAGGGGAGAGAGGGGGAGAAGATTCTACTTTCTTCTGCTTGTCTTCGTTTCTAAGAACTTTGACAGTCTCACCTGTCATATTTGGATGTAGTGGAATGTTCAGGGGTTGCGATAAAGTAGACCAAAGAAGATCGCCTGTTGGACTAAACCACTCTAAGTCAATGCGATCGTCTTCTACTGTGTCAGCATTGTTACGAAAACTGGCTTCTACATTGACGCGAAGTTGTCCTGAGTCTGAGGTGGCTGGTTCGATGACTAGCGATCGCTCGACAACCTCCACCACATGATTTAGAGTATCATCCATCCGTTCAATTAAAGTATTGCGAACGTACAAATAAACTCCACTAGCAAACAACAATAGAAGTACAGCTGTGATAGCAGTGTACCAGAGAGCAAGACGGCGACGGGTGACTTGAAACATAATGTTGATTGTTAGTGATTAGTTGTTAGTAGGGGCGCAATGCCTTGCGCCCTTACAGTGCGAGCAATGCTTTACATCCGTACAGTACTGTAGGGTGGGCAATGCCCACCATATGTAATTTTGGTGGACATTGCCCACCCTACGTATATTTCAATAATCAAATAGGAATCTTGTAGTAGTTTCTGAGTTGTAGAACCTGCTACTTGGACTTTCCAATTAAGAGCATACTTAGACTTATGTAAAGCTTCTAAGGTTCCTAGTTTTTTATAGTAAAACTTAATTATTCAACACTTAGGTGTCATTACGGAATTCTTTGAGCACTAGACTCTATAGAATTCAATATTCTTACTGAAGTCCTCTTTGAGTTTAAAAGGTTAAAGTCTTCTTGTAAAGCTGCTTTGAAGATGTTTCAAAAATAGCTTACAACTCAATCAATATTCCTTTTTGAATCATGATATGTTTTTGTCACTTTCTGGGTAATCTAAACAACAGAAAACAAGAAAAAAGGCACAACATTTCAGATTCACTTCTTGAGTTTAGTTTGTAGCAATAAGCAAACTGTCCGAACCTACAAATTCATAAATTAAAGAATGATAGTCTAAAAAAAGTGTTTTCTATGAACTTATGAAATTTTCAAATAGGAGGTGAAGTGTAAGGCTTTTGTAAATAATCTTTTAATTTCATTCTTCAATCCACTCTCGGGCTTACCAGGGAATTTCTATTAAACAATCATTATTGAAATCCAATTTATTTGGATGTGTAAGGAAACGAGAGTTCATCAAACTTACAAAATTGACACAATCTACCACGAGGAGCAAACTTTAAAATGAAAAAAGTTTTGGGCATATTGACTGCTGCTGTTGCCGTTTTGGGCAGTACCCTTTCTGCTATACCTGCGGATGCTGTTGAGCAAACGATCGAAGTTAAAGCAACTGTCGATCCTATTATCTATCTACGTACATTCAAAACAATCGATTTGAAGATTACTCAGGGAGATTTGGGAGCAAAAGACAAGGATTTTAACGCTGATGATGCTAATCAAACAACAAATGGTAATGCGACTCTAATCAAAACTGCACCTGCTAGTCTCAATGGTGGAAGCAGTGCCACATATACAAAAACCATCCAAGATATTTTTGCTGTTTGGGGTAACACTGGCACAAAATATGAAGTCAAAGTTACACCTGTTGTACCAACTTTGACACAAACATTGGCGAATAATGGAACCAAAACTCTTACCATGTCAGTTGCAAACCTGACTAACAGTACAGGAACCCTTGCTCCTGACTCACCAAAAGTTGGAACTGTAGATCTGACATTAACTAGTGCAACAGCAATTTCATCTGGTACTTATACCGGTGGTCAGCTGAAAGTAGAAGCTGTTGTAGTTCCCTAACCTAAGTTAGGGATGATTCTGGTGCAAGCACTCTGCTTGCTTCCAGAATCGTTTATGTACAAGGTAATGCTAAAGCCATAATTTGGAAATTTAAATACCAAATCTATATCAACCATAGTTAACTTTGTGCAAAAAATTACAAAATCCCAGAGATTGAGATATGAATTGTCAGCGCAAACTTAAAAAATATGTGGTTGTTATTGCAGTTCTTCTGGCTTTACCTCAACCACAAGCTTTAGCAGACTCAGCACCTCCAAGTTGTCCAGTTGATTCTTATGAGTTATCGTTTAGTTCAAGTCCTACTATTGCATTGAAGCCGTTAGATTTATTAGTCAGTGAAAAAGGGTTTGCAACAACTCAACAAGAGCTACTTGCTAGTCCTTCATTCATATATAATTCAAGCACCACTCGCGAAATATCACTTCTTTGGAGAATGCGAGTTAAAACAGAAGATGTCAGTTCTTTAAAAGCTAAATATACTTTGATACCAACAAGTGACAAACTTAATCCCTTTAATAACGCAAGTAAAGCCGAATCTTTAGGAATTACTCAGTCATCTTGCCCTGGAGATAACCAAACTACCGTAGTAGAGGGAGGCGTTAGATTGACAATCAATAATTTATCAACTATTGGAAAGGGCGAATACTTTGGACAACTGAAGGTATGTATAAGCCGCCAAGACAGTAACGAATGCCTGTAAAAACATACAATTCTATAATTCTAGAGTTATATTAATTTCTATTTAAGGTGTGAGGAATTCAAAGTGAAAGTGTTTAATATATCAAGAAATATATTGTTAAGTATACTTGGGTTATTAGCCATAGGTACATCTAGTGCTAGTGCTATTGAAATTGGCGTTAGTCCGCCTCGAATTGAAGTAGAAATTAATGGCAAAAACCGAACTCAAGCAATTAATATTATAAACTTATCTTCCGAGCCTGTTGAATTAAAAGCTTACGTTCATACTTGGAAGATGGGTCAAGATAATCGCTTAGAAGTCACGGAATCTAACGAGCAGTCTTTGGATCAGTGGATGGTTTTTACCCCTGCTAGATTTACTATTCCACCACGTCACGCTCAAACTGTTCGGTTTGCCATTCGTCCTAAAGTCAAACCTACCTCTGGAGAACACCGGGCTGTTCTCTATATTGAAGAAATTCCTAAAAACGAAGACAATCAAAAGGTCGTTACTGTTGGTCGTGTGGGTGTTGTCATCTATGGTTATGCTGGAGATGTTAAAAGAGTCGGTGTTGTTAACTCAGTGAATGTAGATGCTAAAACAAATGGCGTAACTGCGGCATTTGATATTTCTAGTTCTGGCAATGCTCACGTGCGGTTAAACGGTCAGTATGCAGTATGGTCTGCAGCTAGTTATCCGGGAGCCTCAGCAACAAAACTCATGTCTTTAGACAATTCCAAAGCAAAACTTCCAGACAACATATTAGAGGTAGCAGATATACAATTACCTCCTGTATTGGCAGGCGACCGACGTTTATTGTTGCTACCACTCAGTAAAAAATTACCGCCTGGTAATTATGTCTTAGATATCAATGGCAATATAAGTGGAGTAGCAATTGATAAAGGAATTCCCTTTACAGTTCCTGGTAAAGTCGGTACGACTCAACCCACAATAAAGCCTACAGCTTCTACAACTCGAAAGTAACTTTAACTTTTACTGCTGCAAACAACCTTAATTTTCAGGGTATGTTGATGTGACATTACTCCTGAGTTAATTTGCTGCTAAAAATTTTTACATCATGAATCTTTATTAACTGTAGTTAACAGCCTATATCTGCGCTGGTTATAGGAATTTTGTGCTTATGCTCTACCTAGCTTTATTACCTGCACCCCCACCAATTGTTATGACTGTACCGCCAGGACATGAAACTGGCAAAGCATCTACAGAAAATACTTTGAACTCTGCTCAAATAACAAAAGCTCCGACACAAAACAGTGGTATTGCTAGCAGAGCAACAGCACAATCATTAGTTTGTAAATCGTTACAAACTCAACTATCGGAACAAGTTGACAGTGTGCTGAAAACTACCACAGCTAAGTTAGAAGGAAAAACTGTAAGTTGTACGCCTCAGCAGAAAAAGCTCAATAATTTGAATTTACAGTTACGCCTTCGGCAACAAAAGCTAGCAAAAGGGTTTTCCCCAAATCTGACACAGCCTACTTTACTTAACCCGCCTACCATTGATAGTTCAACCTCTTCACCCAACACAGTATCTTCTGCTACAGTCAATACAGGTTCTAGCGAACAACCAAATCCTCAGCAGTTGACGAGTGCTTTACAAAAGATTGCTGAGAAAAATACTGTTGGTCAAATTTTGGCGGCCGTGCAAAATCTCATAATTTTGTCTTTACCTCAGTCTTTTCAAGATACTAACGATACTGTTGTAACAAAGACAAATAATTCTCAACAAATAGCTAGCTCAACGCCACAACAAACTTCTTCTGAGGTTGTCACTCACAACAACCAAAAAGCAGCACCTCTTAGCAAAGTAGATACAGTACCCCAAATTAATACCAATTCGAGTCAACAAACCGATTCTCAGAAGTTGATTAGCACCTTAGATCGGATCGCTCAGGAAAATACTATAGGGACTATCTTAGTAGCAGTACAGGAACTTATTAACGTTTCTTTACCTGACACGCTTAAACAAACTATTGATAGTACAATTCAACCTAAAATTCCCGATTCTTCAAAAATAACCACTTCAACAGTCAGTCCTTCTGAGACACAAAATGCTACTACTTCCTCTACTCTTCAATTAGCCAGAGCACCTGGTGAACCTTTTGTCGTTGGGGTAATTATCAATGGACGCGAGGTTGGTGCTTTAGATCTTATTCAAGAAGGTAACACTCTTCTCATCCCTTTGGAAAACTTTGGAGATATTGCTGGATTCTCTATTGAAGAAACGAGCGATGCAATTAAAGTGAAAACTCCCTTAGGGGTTGTTCAATTATCATCTTTAGCTCTTAAACAAATTAATGGTATTACCTATATTACTGCTGCTGCACTTCAAGAAGAGTTAAAAATATCTGTTGAACTAAACACTGGCGATTTAACTTTGTTAACCGATCTACCTTGGCGCGGAGGAAATAGGCAAAATCAATCACAAGCTGAGGAACTTAAACCAGAATTTATACCTCCAAGTAGCCTCATTTCAAATTTAAGGCAAGAGTTAAATCTTTATAGAGATGGTGGAGATACAAGTTTACGCAGTTCTACCCTTTTAGGTGGTAGACTATTGGGATGGTCATGGCGAGCACGTTTGGATAACACCTTTGAGGAGCGACCAGATCTTTCTGAATACTTTTTTTACAAACGTAGTGGTCAATTCCGCTTTCAAGTCGGTCGGCAACAAGTAGGAATACATCCTCTTCTGAATGGACTTGATTTAACAGGATTTCAAGTTGGTTACAGCAATTTACCTCCGGAGGCATTTAGTTCGACTTACAGTGCAAATGAACTTTTGCCCAGACGTTCTAGAGCCGTACAAACATTTCGCGGCATAGTTCCCGCAGCTAGTTTTGTACAACTGAGAGTTGATGGGGTTATTATTGCCCAACAGCAGGTAGGATTTAATGGACAGTATGAATTTATTGATGTTAATTTGCCTGTCGGTCAAAGCAATCAAGTTGAAGTTTTGATTTACGATCGCAATAATTTCCGCGTCCCTAGAGAAATTCGCTCTGTAAGGCTGAATTCTTCTGATTTATTATTACCATCAGGAG
This sequence comes from Scytonema hankhaensis NUACC26, assembly GCF_045865695.1. Lineage (NCBI taxonomy): Bacteria > Bacillati > Cyanobacteriota > Cyanophyceae > Nostocales > Scytonemataceae > Scytonema > Scytonema hankhaensis. The sequence goes on along the minus strand of NZ_BAACAP010000241.1, from coordinate 113,348 downwards.
GAAACGTACAATTAGCTGGTATTGGATTCAACGGAAATTTAGCCCAAGATTACTTGTTTGAAAATTCCGATAACCCAGACAAAGGCAATTTAGTTGGTTTTTATCAACTCAGACAAGGACTTTCTAATAATCTAACTCTTGAAGGTTCGGTACAAGCTGCTCCTAGCGCACTACAAACACAAGCAGGATTAATCTGGCGTTTAGCAAATCCAGTTATCTTATCTACCAGTATAGGAAGTTCGAGTGATAAAATTGGTTATACAGCTGACTTAGATATTCAGTTAAAGAAACTAGAAATCAACGCTAATTCTCAATCACTTCCACAAGGATTTAGACTAGGTAGAAACAAAACCGAGAACTTTAACCACAGTTTAGAAGTAAAATATAACTTCAATAACAAGTATAGCCTGGGATTTATTGCTCGCAATCGTCAGGACGATCTAAGTTCTGCTAACTATATTTTACCGTCCTTTTATGCTCGACCTTTCTCTACCGTCTCTTTAAGTGGTAGACCAGATATTGATGGTAAGTACTTGTTTAATGCTTTTTATCAGCCAAATAGTGCAACAAGGTTATCTTTTAATACTTATGGTAATGCTTATATCTCAGATTTAAGCTATAATTTTGGTCGTGATTATCAACTATCTTTTGGGACTGAATTTGGTGGTGATTTAGCACCTCGTTACTCCGTTAGTGTTGGTCAAAATCCCACACGCCTCAATCAACTCAGCTGGAATTTAGGGCTTGCATACAGTGATGGAGAAGTAGGACCAATTGCCGGAGCTAGTTTACAAGTTCTTCCAGGTTTACTTGCTAGAGTAGAATATCAAGGCATTCCCACGAGAGTAAAAAGTGGTATTAGTGGATTTGGTGACGATCGCCTAACTCTCTCTTTGATATCTGATTTATCTTTTGGTGGCGGAAGAGTTGCTCCTGCTAACTACAGTGGTATTGGAAAAGATCGTGGTGCAATTGCTGGACGACTCGTTGTTGAGGGAGAAAACAAGAACTTTAACTTAAGTGGAACTGTTGTTCAAGTTTATGATAACCGCAACAAAAATGTCGGCTCCACAAGAACTGACTCTAAAGGTAATTTCTTTGTTGGTAATTTACCAGAAGGTATTTACATCATTCAACTCGAACCTGAAGAATTACCAGTAGAACTTTCTGTCATGAAAACTTCTGCGGTCGTTCAAGTAGCAACTTCTGCTGTCACAAGTTTAGATTTCCCTATCAGACCAGAGTTTGGTGTAGCCGGACGTGTTACTGATATTGCAGGTCAACCAGTCTCACAAGTAAAAGTAGAACTTATCAATGGTGCTGGCGCACGTGTTTTATCTGCTATGACCGATAACTTTGGTCTCTATCGCCTTGATGGTGTTCCTGTTGGTTTCTACACTTTACGGGTTTCTACTCAAGATTCCCTCAATCCCAACGATTCTTTGCCCGAACGGGAAATACAAATTCGCAACCAGTTCGTCTACGAGCAGAATTTGCAGTTACCAATTTCTGCGGCTGCTAAGAAAAAGTCATAGACGGGTTGACTGTAGGGATTTCCAAAAAATACATTGTCCATCTTGTGGTACGGGCGAGGACGCCCGTATCATGCTAGTGGCGAGCTTCTAGCCCTTACCAAAAGAGAAAATTGAATATTTTTTTATTTGGAAGTCCCTAACAAAAGTTGAATTTCCTTAGGAACAAATTCCAACAATTGCAACAGCGATCGCCTAACATAGAGTTTTAAGGCGTATTCATAATTATCATGTCTGCTAAGTCCGTCTCTGTACTTTCCTCTGCTACAGACACTACTCCACAACAACCTTCTATCTCTATTCCCCCTCTTGTCGGAGCAAGTCTGGAGGAATTAACTGCTTGGGTGCAGGAGCAGGGACAACCCGCTTATCGAGGAAAGCAACTGCACGACTGGATCTATCACAAGGGAGTGCGATCGCTCTATGATATCTCTGTCTTTCCCAAGCAATGGCGTGCAGAAGTTGCCGAAGTTCCCATTGGGCGTTCAACAATACACTATCGTTCTGTTGCCCCCGATCGCACAGTCAAATATCTTTTAAAACTTACAGATGGTCAAATTATAGAATGTGTCGGTATCCCCACAGATAAACGTTTAACTGTTTGTGTTTCCAGTCAAGTCGGTTGCCCAATGGCGTGTGATTTTTGCGCTACTGGTAAAGGAGGATACAAGCGCAACTTGGCACGGCATGAAATTGTAGACCAGGTGCTGACAGTTCAAGAAGATTTCCAGCAACGGGTTAGTCATGTGGTATTCATGGGTATGGGAGAACCACTCCTCAATACCGATAATGTTTTAGGAGCCATTAAATCCTTAAACCAAGATGTGGGCATCGGACAGAGAAACCTAACAGTCTCAACAGTTGGCATTCGCTCGCGCATTCATCAACTTGCCCAACACCACTTGCAAGTTACTTTGGCAGTAAGTCTTCACGCTTCCAACCAAGCATTAAGGGAACAACTCATTCCTAGCGCTCATTCTTATTCTATAGATGATTTGTTAGCAGAATGTCGAGAATACGTAAAAATCACTGGACGGCGCGTCACTTTTGAATATATTCTCCTAGCTGGAGTGAATGACTTACCAGAACACGCAATGGAGTTAGCGCATCACCTGCGCGGATTCCAAAGTCATGTCAACTTAATTCCTTACAACCCCATTCAAGAAGCTGATTACAAACGCCCCAGTGAAAAGCGAATACAAGCTTTTGCCAACGTCCTCACTCAGCAACGAATTGCGGTAAGTGTTCGTTACTCTCGTGGTCTCGAAGCTGATGCTGCTTGCGGACAGTTGCGAAGAACAGTGACCAGTGACCAGTGACCAGTGACCAGTGACCAGTGACCAGTGACCAACTAACCACTAACCACTAACAGGTTAAGTTCTAGCAAAAATGCCGGGGGCGTATGCCTCAATGACTTTGCTAGTACGCATACAACTGACCAACAAGTAGTCACAGGTTGGGCATTGGGTGCGCGTTTGTTGACTGTGAAAAATATAGTGCCTCTCTCCTTCGCTGCCACAGTTTGGGCAGCGAATTTTTTGCACCGTTCTTTCTACAGTTCTTCCTAACGTTTTTTCTACCAGTTGCATCTTAATAACCCCTGATTATCATAAATTTTGATAAAAAATGCCCATTAAATCCGTGCAATCGAAGAGATTTACAAAAATTCAAAAAGCGAAGTAATTCATTGCCTAATTTAACACAAACTTCAGTGCTTACTATCATTGATATTAGTTTATTATCCTTATCTTTATGTTATCTGCTATCCAACTTTAGATATATAAATCAAATCTTTAAAGAAACGTATTGTCTAGATATCGGCGATCCCAATGGCTTATACTTTGAGATTCATCTATTTGCCGTTTGAGCTATTTGTATTTGTTAATATAAGTCTGTCACTACAATTACATCTGTTGGAATCCTATTTGCTTGTAGAGATACAGGTAGTAGAGTGGGTTTGCTTCATCTTGTGATAGGCAATGATTTATCTTGTGGGATGGGCGTCCTCGCCCGTCCTAATATTAATAGCGGGCAAGATGCAAAGCACCACAAGAGGTTGTGCGGATTAGTGGCGGGCAAGATGCTGACACCACAAGAAGTTGTACGGATTAATAGCATGCAAGATGCTGACACCACAAGAAGTTGTACGGACTAATAGCATGCAAGATGCTGACACCACAAGAAGTTGTACGGATTAATAGCATGCAAGATGCTGACACCACAAGAAGTTGTACGGATTAATAGCATGCAAGACGCTGACACCACAAGAGGTTGTGCGGATTAGTGGCGGGCAAGATGCTCTCTACTTATTTGCATATTTAAAAAGTATGATTTTATAGCATAATCTATCGTTATTTTTACTAACTAAAGGTTAATTTTATTTTTAATTAATATTTAGTTATGTCAATTTAAGAAAAGAAGATAACAGACGGTTAGAATAAAAAATAAACCTTTTTTAGATAAAATTTAATAAAAAATTCCAATTACGCGCATTAACCGTACTAGCAATGTTTGCTAATCTGATGGTAAGTAATGGGTAATGGGTAATGGGTAATGGGTAGTAGATAATGAGATGTTCTCAATTATCTACTACCCATCGCTTTTTTTATAATTACTAACTGGTCACTGGTCACTGGTCACTGGTCACTTCTAACCGGTCACTGGTCACTGGTCACTGGTCACTGCTAACCGGTCACTGGTCACTGGTCACTGGTCACTGGTCATTGGTCACTGGTCACTGCTTAAGGATGGAAATAATCGTAAATTTCTTGAGCTAAACGCGGACCAATACCGGGAACTTCAGCAATTTGTGCGGGTGTAGCTTGCCGAATGTAATCCACTGAGCGAAAATGTCCCAACAGTTGCTTTTGACGATGATGTCCCAAACCGGGAATTTCATCTAAACGCGATCGCTTTAACTTATCGCTTCGCTGCTGTCGGTGAAAACTCACTGCAAACCTATGCGCCTCGTCCCGCAATCTTCGTAAAAGTTGCACTCCAGACTGTTCCGGATCGGTTTCTAAGGGTTGCGACTCGCCTGGTAAAAAAATCTCTTCCCGACGTTTTGCCAAACTCACCACTCGCAAGTCTTCCAATAAATTCATCTCTTGCAGAACAGCGACAACAGAAGACAATTGACCTTTACCTCCATCTATCATAATGAGGTCGGGCCAATCAGGATTTCCTTCACGCGGTAATTGCGGATCTTCTCCGTACTTGCGGAACCGACGTTGAATCACTTCGGCTAGACTGGCAAAATCATCTGAGTGTCCTACTGTAACTGTTGGGTTTTTAATCTTGTAATGGCGATAATGTTGCTTTGCTGGTATTCCATCGATAAATACAACTTGGGAGGCGACAGCATTAGACCCTTGGATGTGGGAAATATCGTAGCCTTCTATCCGATGAGGTAAGTCGGGTAGATCGAGAATAGTCGCTAAATCTTGCATCGCTTCATTATTGCGATCGCTCAATTTTTGCATTCTTTGCAATTCATATTGAGCATTGCGCTCTACCATCTCAATTAACTCTGCCTTAACTTGGCGTTGAGGAGTCAAAATGGATACTTTTCGTCCCTTTCTTTGAGTTAAAACATCTGACAGTATTTCGCTATCTGGCAGATCGTACTGTACCAAAATTTCTGTAGGGATTTCTACTGAATCAGCCGTTTGATAATGTTCCTCAAGAACCCGTTGCAATATTGCTCCCGGTTCAAATTGGGGAGAGGACGCAACGCCTTGCGCCCCTACTTCCGCAACAAATGCCAAGCGCCCTACTAACTGTCCGGCTCGAATCTGGAATAATTGAATGCAGGCGTGATGTTCGTCTGCTGCTAAAGCAATGGCATCCCGTGACACAGTATCATCTGGTAAGGATACTTTTTGATCTGCACTCAGTGACTTTAACCCAGAAATTTGGTCGCGGATACGTGCTGCTGACTCAAAATTCAGCGCTTCTGACGCTTTGTGCATTTGTTCTGTCAGTGTCTCTATGAGTTCGCTAGACCGACCTTGAAATACCATAGCGACTTTTTGAACAGTTTTGCGATATTCCTCTGATGAAATCATCTGCTGACACACACCCGGACACCGACCTAAATCGTAGTTTAAGCACGGACGATCTTTAAATAGCGGTTGGGGGCGCTGTCTTAGAGGAAAAATTCGCTTGCACAAGCGCAGTATTTCCCGCAATAAACGAGAATCTGTATAAGGTCCATAAAATTTATCTTTTTCTTTACCGAGTTGGCGTTTGCGGGTAATGAAAATACGCGGATAGTCTTCTGACCAGGTGATACAAACATAGGGATATTTTTTATCGTCTTTCAGCAGAACGTTGAAGTACGGCTGGTGCTGCTTGATCAGGTTGGCTTCTAAAGCTAAGGCTTCAGTTTCTGTATCGGTGACAATGAATTCTATCTCTGTCACCTGCTTTACCATAGTCGCAATACGTTCGCTTAATCTTTGTGATTCTCGAAAGTAAGAACGAACTCGCGATCGCAGCTTTCGCGACTTTCCTATATATATAATGCGATCGCTACCGTCCCGCATCAAATAGACTCCCGGTTCTGGAGGAATTTCTTTTAGACGGTTTTCCAGACGTTCTGGATCTTTAACAAGTGATACTGTTTGAGCGGATGCTGTCACAACTAATACGTTCTAGTATTTGTACTATATGTAGGGTGGGCATTGCCCACCTTACTCAGGTTTTTTCACTATATGTAGGGTGGGCATTGCCCACCTTACTTAGGTTTTTTCACAAATTAGATAGGATTGCTACATTTATTTTTGATTGCCGACCTACTTATCTCTATTTTAAGTAAGATTACTTGGATTGTTTTCGGAATTTCAAATTTTTTCTCTTGAAGTCAGCTTTAATAAATGATTAAGCTACGGGTATCGTTTTTGAATTTGAATTATGTGTAAGGACGTTCCCCTCGTGCGCGAGAAACCCGCGTTGACAGGAATAGCGTTGAGTATTGCCGAGCGTATGAAGCTTGTGATGAGCATTGTCCACCCCATAATATTATTTTACTGTAAAATTATTATGTAACGATCGTCAAAATCAGGAATAGTTCGGATTAAAAATAGAGCCTTATATATTAAGAATATCGACGGATTTATCTCCTATCAAAGCTTAGCTATAATTCAGATCGTAACATTTAGAATATGGGTAAAAAGATAAGAAGTGAACATACAAGAATTTGAATCCCAGTATCGAGTTACTATGGATCGAACGTTAAATGAACTGCAAACAGCGATTTTGCTCTTGGAACAAGTTCAAAGCCAAATTTCTCAGATTGGCAGTTCCGTACAAAGTATCAGTCAATTTGTTGAGGAGTTTATAAGCGAGCAAAAATCACAGGAAATATGAAATGAGTATCTAAATTTATGTACTAAGACACGCCAATTCTTCTTGAATTTCTCGTATGAAATGTGAAAGATTGATAGGTTTAACAAAATAGCGACGTGCTCCTAGTTTCATTGCTTTTTCGCGATCGGCTCGAAAAGCAAAAGCTGAAACTATGATAACAGGAATATTAGCTAACTGTGGTTGCTGCTGGATTTGTTCTAGCAGCACAAAACCATCAATATCTGGTAATTTTAAGTCTAATAAAATTAACTCTGGTTGAAATTCAGCTACTGTTGAAAAAAAATTAGAGGCTCCAGCTAAGCTTTGGACTTGATACCCGTGGTAGCCCAGATAATCACTTAGCAACATTCTATTAACGTCATTGTCTTCAATAAGCAAAATTCGTCGAGTTTGTCGAGATTGCCGTTTCCGCTTTCCAGAAAGTAACTTTGCCACCATTTCTACTTATCTTTTAGGTAAGGAGTTAAAAATGATTACCACAATTTACGCTCTTCAAGATTGTACATCTACGTATTCAAACGGATGACAAAATTTTTATTTATGTTACTTTTAAGATTTAAAGGCAAAAATAAAGATGATGTTATTAGCATCATCTTACAATAAAAATTTTATAAAAACATTAAGATTAATTGAATTTTTGCTAAAAAACCTTGAATGTTGCGATCGCTGTCTAAATTGCTGGAAACTCCTTTATAAATCTACTTAGAGTAAGCCACTAATACTTCAATCCACTGTAATGATGTAAAGACGTAGAGAAATAGGGGAGATCGAAAAAATACAGAGAATGAAAAGGAGCTATTTCGCTCCCCTATTTAATTTTTAGTTTGCAACTGTCATCTTGACGATGATTACGCTTTTTTCAACTTACGTTGTGTGGCGAATACTCCACCAACTACTAACATACCAAGCATGACAGAGGGTTCTGGGGTTTTTACAGGGGGCTTACCTTGGATGCTAACTTCGTAGTTGCCGTTGTGGGATTTGGTGCCATCATCGGATATAAGTTTAGAGTCTGTGGCACTGAAACTGTAAAGATAATCAGTTTTGCCGTCATAGGTGTACTTGACAATTTCACTAGCTTGGATGGGTTTACCTACTTTGTTAGGGTCGCGCAAGCTATTGATAAGTGTTTGGTCAAGACTACCAAATAACAAAGAGGTAGCATCATAATGTCCTGCTAGCCCAATCTTAATTAAGCCAGTATCATCTTGGTTGACGTAGGAGATATTGGGGTCACTGAATCTTGCGAGACCTTGGTCAGTATTAAACATACCCCAAGCCCCATTGTATGCAGTACTAGATACAGTGTATGCAGTTAGTGCCTTAGCGTATGCTTTGTATGCAGGACTGTTAAAAAATTGAGCTTGTGTCATGTTCTGTGGCTTTGTTGGAGCCACTGGTGCTGACAAATTCAGCAGAGACCCAAATCCATTTGCTCCCAACGCGCCATCAAACCACCTTTTAGCTAAGGTTATTCCTTGAGAGTCTTTGCTTTCCCAATCAGCCTTTGTCAAGCTGCTCAGAGTTATGTCTCTACCACCTATTAGCCCTTTTAACTCAGTATTCTTGGTGAAATCAAATCCGGCTTTTTCACTGCTAGCTCTCAACTCCACGTTTCCTGTGGGGCTTGTAGCATCACCATCTAAAACTTTTTTAACATTGCTAAGATTACTTGTAATTTGGGTTGTTTTACCATCTTTAACACCATAAACATAGTAGTCATTGGCAGCTGTTCCTCCAATGCTAGCGTTAGTCAAACTTCCGGCAAATGCTGGGGAGGTTGCGATCGCACTTACACCTGCAGCTATTGATGCACCAATCACAAATTTGTTAATAAGCGTTCTCATTTTATGTCTCCATCAATTATGGGGTTTAGTTTTATACAGTACCCCTTTTTAAGGTTTAGCTGGTTTGACTACAGGTTTGAGTTTTCTTTACTACCGCTTCTTTTTCAAAACACGATAGTTTAGGTTGCCCCTGGTCATCACCCACAGTACATATTCAGTCTATGAAACTGGGAGACGAAATAGGTTAAGTTACTGTAGAGTCTATGTAAACTCTAGCTAAAAATATAACGCCTTTCATGGTAACTTACTACGTAAAAATTCTTATTTTGGATATATTAAATGTTATATATTTAACGCTCTTGTTAGATTTAGGGATTTTGAGTCACTGTAAACGGCTAACAACTGTTCTTTTTCGGGATAGTTTTATAGCATTTGTAGGGGCGCAATGCCTTGCGCCCCTACCATGATTGACAATTGTTGGAAAGTCAGTTTCTAAACAGGTTTGGTACAAGTACTAATTTTCTGCCTTTTCGGTTTTGACGCTGGAGTGACTTTTGCCTCTTTTCATCAATTGGCGTTGCGTTGCAAACAAACCAAAGACTGTCATTAGCCCCAACAGTGCTGATGGTTCTGGTACTCTTCTTCTCTGATTTTCAGCGCGATCGAGCGACGGCACCAAAGTTGTGGTGTACGTAAATGCGTATGGATCGTCTTGGCTTACTTGAGCTTGTACCGAAGTCGTAGCAAGCCCGTAAAAGAATAATGTTATCGACGCGAAGCTCGCAAATTTTTTAAGACTGTTCGCCATACTCATTCTAAATCTATTCCCCCTACTTTTCGTAAACAGGCTGCCCCAATCAAATGCCAATTGTGTGTTTGACAATTAGCATTTGATTCAGGTATGAAAGCAACAGATTACTTAAGTAATATTTCAGTAGTTTAACTTGACTTCACGGAAAACAAAGAATAGATTTCGTAAACTTATCATTAAATCCTAATAAAGCCTTGGTAAATTTACTATAGAAAATGAGAAATTCTTTGAACAGCAGTTTGTAAAACAGGTACATCATGTACCAAAGCAAAACGAACATACCCTTCTCCAGATTTACCAAAGCCTGCACCTGGTGAAACGGCGACTCCTGTTTGTTGCACCAATTGGGTACAGAATTCTACAGAATTTTTCCTCCAAGCTTCTGGTAACTTAGCCCAAACATACATTGTGGCGCTAGGAGTAGGAACATCCCAGCCAATTTGGTGTAAAGCACTAATAAAGCCATCTCGGCGTTTGCGGAAGGTTTCAACAGTTGCTTTGACTCCCGTTTGAGGACCAGTGAGGGCTGCTATGGCACCATTCAAAATGCCTTGATACTGATTAAAATCAAGAAAAGCTTTTATTCGACGCAAAGCTCCGATTAATTCACTATTACCAATAGCAAAACCAATACGGAAGCCGCCCATATTGTATGACTTGGAAAGGGTAAAAAATTCTATTGAGACGCTTTTGTCTGTATCGGCTTGGAAAATTGATGGGGTTGGGGATTGGCGATTGGCGATTGGCGATTGGCGATTGGCGATTGGCGATTGGGACCAATCCAAATCCCCAGTCCCTAGTCCCCAGTCCCTATTATCCTCATACACCAAATCTACGTAAGGGAAATCGTGAACCAAAACCAAGTTGTGTTGCTGACAGAATGCAACAGCTTCTTTAAAGAAAGACAGAGGTGCGATCGCAGTCGTAGGATTGTGAGGGTAGCTCAACACCATAAGTCGTGACTGTTCTAAAACAGGAGTGGGAATATCCGCGAACACGGGTAAAAAACCGTTTTCTTCCCGCAATGGCATTGTGTAGATTTGACCGTTGGCGAGGTGAACTCCTCCCATATGTGACGGGTAGCCTGGATCGAGTAATAGGGCAAAATCTCCTGGGTTGAGAACTGCTAAAGGAAAATGACCTGTTCCTTCTTGGGAACCGATTAGGGGTAAAACTTCAGTTTCCGCATTGACGGGGATACCAAATCTTTGCTCGTACCAGTTTGCTGCTACTTGACGAAACCCTTGAGTTCCATGAAAAAGCAAGTAGCCGTGAGTGCTTGGATCGTGTAGGGTAGTGGTAATTGCTTGTATGATATGATCTGCTACTGGTAAATCAGAAGACCCTAGTGACAAATCAATCAATTGCTGTCCAGAAGCCAAAGCTTTTGCTTTCGCTCTGTCCATATCAAGAAATACATTAGATTGTAAGGGTTGTAAACGTTTAGCAAATTCCATATTTGGTTAGTGGTTAATGGTTAGTGGTTAATAGTTAATGGTTAGTGGTTAGTGGTTAGTGGTGATTAGTAGCTACTAACCACTAACAACTAACAACTAACAACTAACAACTAGCTAATTTCTCATCTAAGATTTGAAAAAGCTTTTCTTTACCGATAACTCCTTCAACAGATGTTAGCAACTTGTCTCCTTGAATTAGCCGGAGTGCGGGGACGCCTTCCACTTGGTACTGCTTAACAGCCTTTGGGTTTGGATCGACTTCTATTTTGACAATTTTTAAGCGATCGCTATAGGTAGCTGCTGCTGAATTTATCGCTGGTGACATCAATTGACAAGGACCGCACCAAGAAGCCCAAAAGTAAAGTAATACCGGTTGTTCGGCTTGTAACACTTCCGTTTCAAATTCAGCATCAGTGATGGTTATAACACCCTTATTCATCTAAAAACCTCCGGGAGTGTGGAAACCTTGTGGCATTTTTAACGTTGGCTCAAAAAATACTTTACCAAAATTGGGGATTGGGGATTGGCGATTGGTGATTGGCATAGTGAGAAATCATCCCTAATCCCCAGTCCCTAACCCCTAATCCCTTGAATGCAAAATCCCACAACCAATAGGCGTGGGACTATCTTAAATAAATTTGACAAAATTTTACAAATTGTCTAACTGCTTGCGTAGGGAATCCAACTCCGCATCTACAACTTCATTATTATTCCCAGTATTTGTATTGGGAGTTGTTGACTGTTGTGGGAGTGCTTGTTGAGTTGGTGAAGCACCAGGAAGAGTCATTTGCGCCTTCAACGCGGCTAATTCATCATCAACATCGCTGCTAGCTTCTAATTTTGCAAACTGAGTTTCTAAATCGGCACCTGCTAGCTCAGCTGATGACTGGGCGCGGGCTTCCTGCATCAAAACTTTTTCTTCCATGCGCTCAAAAGCAGCCATTGCACTGCTGGTATTCATACCGCGCACCATGCCTTGGAGTTGTTCTTGAGCTTTGGCAGCAGTAATCCTAGCTTTGAGCATTTCTTTCTTGGTTTTTGCCTCAGAAATTTTGCTTTCTAGCTGGATTAGGTTGCGCTTGAGTGAGTCTACTTGAGTAGTTTGTTGCTCTAAACTGGCTTTGAGTCCTCCTGAAGATTCGTTAAAAGTCTTTTTGCGCTCTAGTGCTTGTCTTGCAAGGTTTTCATCACCTTTTTGCAAAGCAAGTTGGGCATTACGCTGCCACTTGTTGACTTCGTTTTGAGCGTCATTGTACTGCTTTTCAGTACGTTTTTGGGCAGCAATAGCTTGAGCAACGCCCTGGCGCAGCTGTACTAAGTCCTCCTGCATTTCTAGGATGGCTTGTTCCAGCATCTTTTCAGGGTCTTCTGCTTTACTCACCATGTCGTTGAGGTTGGCACTGACGACTCGCTTAATGCGATCGAATAATCCCATAACTTCCTTGTTCCTATGAGTGATTTACGCGCTTAGTTGGGCTGGTATGCTTTTTTAACTAATTTATAGCTACCTATTTCAATGTAATCTTTCCAGTTTAAATTGGTACCGCTCAACAAGCCCCTAATAATAAGGATATTCTTGAACTTTGGTCTTTGCCCAATCTTCTACTTGTCGAGATTTCCGGGCAATTGCTGGGGTAATTTCTCGGAATCATGCGAAAGTTGCTTTTTCATGGCTTCTAGTTCCGCATCTACCTTATTACCTTGTTCTAAGGCGATAAACGCTGAATTGAGAGGATCTGCTGCAGTAACAGAAATAGTTTCGGCTCGAGCTTCTAGCTGTAAAACTTTTTCTTCCATACGCTCAAAAGCTTGCATACTTTTGACATGGGAAGTAGGGCTTAACATTTCTTGAAGTTTATATGAAGCTTCTGCAGAACGGGCGCGAGCAATATATAGATCTTTTTTATTCTTTGCTTCGGTCATTTTCATCTCTAGCGTCCGCATATCCTTTTTCAGTTGAACCACAACAGCATTTTGCTGTTCCATCTGAGCTAACAGGGCTGTAGCAGTTTCCTGATAGAATTGGCGTTTTGTCAGCGCTTCTCTTGCTAAAGATTCATTCTGTTGTTGCAAAGCCAGTTGAGCGCGACGATACCATTCTTCTGCTGTAGATTGAGCGCTTGCTATTTGTCGTTCAGTACGTTTTTGAACGGCAATTGCTTGCGCCACCGCCTGTCGTAACTGGACTATATTCGCCTGCATTTCCATCACAGTTTGCTCCAGAATCTTTTCTGGATCTTCCGCATCTGCAACCAGACTGTTGAGGTTTGCACGAATCACCCGTAATATCCGGTTCATCAATTCCATATCAACTCACTCTTCCTGATTGGTCACTCGTCACTGGTCACTGGTCACTGTTTACTGGTCACTGAATTCTGGCATTAATACCTTTGCTTTGAAGTTGTTGCAGCAAAAGTTGGGCTTTTTCTTTGCTCTTGAGCGCTCCAAGATAAATAAATGCACCATCATCTGACAGGTAAGCATCGGGAATAACTTTTCTTGCGATCGCTAGAGCATTACTACCTTTATTATCCGTAATGACGTGATAAAGCCCATCTGCTGACGGTTTTATTTCCGCTTTCGGCTTTGGTTTGGCGTTTGATGGTTTTGGTTTTGTTGAAGCAGTGACTACTGGAGATGGCAGAGTCGCGCTAGGAGGTGGTAAGGGTTGTACTCTTTGTGTGGGGGGATTGACGGGAAATGGCGGAGGAACTGAGTTTGGTGCAAGTGCTGGAGCTACTGGTACTGGTTTGGGTTTGGGTTTTAAACCAACAACATCGTTGGGATCTCTCACTTCTGGAAATTCTTGAGTCGCAAGATTGGGATATTTACGTAGGGGTGTAAGTGGTGGTTCTGGGACGTTTGCACCGGGCTTTGTACTTTCTTCTGATGTTGCTGTGGTTGATTGTGGATTTTGTTTAAACAGTCCATCTAAACTAAATTGCGGTAAACTTTTAGGATTGAAAACTATGTATCCTAAAGTCATACTCGCTACTAATAATAATAACATTGAGCCTATACCCAATGGGGATAGCAAACTGTCATTGCTAGGATTTGGTTGCTTTTTCTCCTTTGATTGTTCTTCTGTTAAACTTCGCAAAAGTGCCTCAGAAGATTCTAAATAGTCGTTTGGCTGCGAGCGGCTGTCTTTATTATCCACTTCTACTAGATTTTTATGATTCCCATGTTCTTTTACACCTGTAGAAATTATGCTTAAGGAACTAGATACGGGAGTGTTTTTTGTTTTATCGCGCTCAGAAGTGAGGGAACTTTCAAGTTCCTCTATTGTTGAAGAAACTGATGCGGTCAAGCTTTGTAGTGTTTCTCGTTGTAGTATATCTTCGGCTTTATTTGAGGAAGATACTCTCTGAAGAGGTTCTTCCATAAATGATAGTGGCGAGTTAATTGTCGTAGCAGGAACAGCCATGTCCTCTTTCTCCATCTCTGTAGGTGCAGATGAAGTCGCTACCAAACCAAAGTTCTCTAACTCGTCTTTTAGACTATCTTCTGCTGGTAATTGAGATTTATCCTCTGTCGTAGCAACGGCTGACAATGCTTGAGTTTGAGTAGCCATCGCTTTACCAACATAAGCTTGGCTCAGTGTTCCATATCCTGTCTTTGTGCGTCTGTATCGGGTTAACTCTCGATCTAGTTGCACTTCTAAACTAGCAAGAGCTGCTGCTAGTGCTGGCTTTAACCTATGGGGTTTGGAAGATTGAGCACCCGATGACGTATCCATTAAGGTGTTTTGACTCATTGCCTGTCTGCCTCAAACCTAAACTTCCAGAATAATAGTACTGAGTGACCTGTTATCCAAATTGTGGCTACGGGTCACTGTTTAATGGATGACAAATTGAAAAATACAATTGTGCCAATCAAGCGCGAAAATTATCCTATATATAGGAATCCTATTTTTGCCAAGGTTGGCAAGATGTCATTAAAACCAATTAATAATATTTTAAGTGTTCTGGAAACACAATCTAAGTGGAACGAACAGCCATTTCAACAATTGCTCAAGTATTGGTCTGAAATTGTAGGAGCAACCGTAGCCGCTCACACTCAGCCAGTGTCCATTCAACGTGATGTATTGCGAGTGGCAACTTCTAGTGCGGCTTGGGCACAAAACTTAACTTTTGAGCGCAAACGCCTGCTTTTAAAGTTGAACGATCGCCTGTCTGTTTCTCTTGTCGATCTTCATTTTTCTACAGCCGGATGGCGGCGTCATAAGGATAATCTATCTCAAGAGCAAATTATTTCACCACAGGAACACCCCAGTTATTTGGGCGGTACAGATTCTTCTTGTAAGTTGACTGCTCCTGCTTTCGATGCAAATGCCACTTTCCAACACTGGGCTAAGAAGGTACAAGCGCGATCGCAAAACTTACCTCTTTGTCCAGCATGTCACTGTCCTACACCGCTTGGCGAACTTCAACGCTGGCAAGTTTGTTCTATTTGTGCTGCTAAGCAATTTTCACCTTCTTCTGGGAAAATACTGAGATAGCTTTTGAACACAACATTTTTGACTTTTTTTCAACCGTAAAATTACAGTTAAATTATCCATTAATCGCTTTCTCATTACCTTTTTTTTCAAAAAGTTCCTCTTCCAAAAGATAGGGCAATAGGTATAACTTGAGTTAAGATATTTAGTCGTTAAAACAGACTAAATATGCCAAGGGATAAGCTTTAGAGTCCGTAACAAGTGCTTCTTGGGGCTGAAGTTAAAATGCTAAGTAAATCGTTAAGCTTAATATTAGCTTTGATCCCCAATACTTTTTACCTGAGTTAGGTATGCTTTACTTAATGCAATCAATGTATCATTTTGTTTACACAAAAATTGAAAAACATAACACAAAGATAAAAAGATCATAAAATTAACTTTTTCCTTGGGATCGCTGAAACCTAGATGCATTCACTGGTTTCACCTTTTACCCCTAATTTGTAGATAGACCACAATAAAAAGATGAAAAATTAGCTCTGAAAGGGCAATTAGTTTCCCAGATTCTTTCTTTAGATAGAGAGATGAACAGCTTAAAAGTAGTACGAGCATCTGATTTCCTCTAGCTTATCAATACAATATTTCTCACAAGGTTTTATGAAAAACATTAAATTCTTGACTTCTGCGTGTCGCTATTGTCGTCATTACCAACCAGAGGGGCGTCGCGGAGGTACGTGCCAGCAGCTAGGCGCACCAGTTCGAGGGGATTGGAAAGCTTGTTCTTTGGCACTCCCACCATTTGCACCTTCTTGGGAAAGTTTGGAAGATGTGTGGAGTTTGCCAGATACAAAAATAGTATTAGCTTCAGGTATCAGTAAAAGCGCGATCGCTTCTACGGAAGAAACAACAACTAGCTCTCCGGAATCAGTTAAAACTCATACACGGACAGTTTTGAAAGTATGAATGATAAAGGATAAAGTTTTCATCCTTTATCCTTTTCCTTTATATCAGGGAAGCCAAGGGAAGTCTCGAAAATTAGGTGGGCGTTTTTCTAGAAAAGCTTGTTTACCCTCTTTACCTTCTTCAGTCATGTAATAAAGTAAAGTGGCATTGCCAGCTAGTTCTTGCAAACCTGCTTGTCCGTCACAGTCAGCGTTAAATGCTGCTTTTAGACAGCGAATTGCAGTTGGACTTTTTTCTAAAATTTCTTGCGCCCATTGAATACCTTCAGCTTCCAATTGTTCTATTGGAACAACAGTATTAATTAAACCCATATCTAAAGCTTGCTGGGCATTGTATTGACGGCAGAGAAACCAAATTTCTCGAGCTTTTTTTTGTCCTACAATACGAGCGAGATAGCTAGCACCAAAACCACCGTCAAAACTACCTACTTTAGGACCGCTTTGTCCAAAAATAGCATTATCCGCCGCAATGGTTAAATCGCAAATTAAGTGCAGGACGTGTCCGCCACCAATTGCATAACCAGCAACAAGAGCAATGACTACTTTTGGCATGGAACGAATCAGGCGTTGCAAGTCCAACACATTTAAACGGGGGATACCACTATCATCTAAGTAACCTCCATGTCCCCGGACACTTTGGTCACCTCCAGAGCAAAAAGCGTACTTACCGTCTGCGTGGGGACCTGCACCAGTCAGTAGTACAACACCAATTGTTGTATCTTCTCGTGCATCGCAGAAAGCGTCGTATAGTTCAGATATAGTTTTTGGACGAAAAGCATTGCGTTTGTGAGGGCGGTTGATAGTTATTTTCGCAATACCTTCAGTTTTGTGATAAAGAACGTCTTCGTAGGTTTTTGCTGTTTGCCAATTTACAGTCATAAGGTAAAGTCCAACTTTGAGGGTGTGGAAATTCTATCGCAGGTGGCATTGCTCACCTCACTTTCTATGCAACGATTTGTATAAAAAGTGATTTCGTATGGTACAGACTGAAGTTAATGACTTATCGCAAGATACTCCTTTAATTACGCCAGAGGAAGATCGGCTCGGATATGCAAGTTTTGCAAAGCATTTGGCAGATAGTATTTGCAAAATGGATTTTCCAGAAGGGTTTGCGATCGCAGTCTATGGTTCTTGGAATTCGGGCAAGTCAACACTGTTGAACTTTATCGTTCATTATCTCAAACAAAAGCCAGAAGAGGAGCAACCGATTATTGTTCCTTTTAATCCCTGGTTATTTTCCGGTTATCAAGATATTACACGACGATTTTTTGACCAATTACAAAATGTGTTAAGTACAGTTACAGCTGTGCCTAAAGGTTTAAGAGAGAGAATAGCCGATGTTGCCAAAGCAATTGCGGAAATTCCAATGCCTTATGCTCAAGCAGGTAAAGCAGTTGCAACCTTAGTTGACGATAAACAAAAGGAAGCTTCTGAGTTAAAAGAAGATGTTGAAGATACGCTAACAAAACAGCATCGGCGAATCGTCATTACAATTGATGATATCGATCGCCTTTGTACGGAAGATATTCAACAATTATTTCGTCTTTTAAAAGCAATTCCAAATTTTACCAATGTTGTCTATCTCCTATCTTGTAATAAAAAGAGTGTTATCCAATCGTTAGCAGACGAAGACACGTCAGGCGAAGAAGATCTCGGTCGAATTATTCAAATGGCTTTTGAATTACCGATTCCAGATAAAACTTCACTCCGTAAGTTACTTTTTGAAAGACTTGCTCGTATTGTTAGCGAGCCGGAAAAATCTTTGTTTGAACCAACTCGATGGAGTCAAATATATTTTCAAGGAATAGATGAATTTATTACAAATATCCGCGATATTGTGCGTCTCACCGATACTTTAACAGTAACTTTTCCTGTAGTAGACTGTGAAGTTAATACAGTTGATTTTATAGCCTTAGAATCTCTACGAGTTTTTTGTCCAATAGCCTATGAAGTTATTTTAAAAAACAGAAATGCTTTTGTAGAAAGTGATGTTGCCTTAGAAGAATTAACGAATTTCCATAACTTTTGGCTTGCCGAATTACCGGAAGAAGATAAGCAGCCAATTAAAAAGTTACTGATGCTCCTTTTCCCAAAATTAGAAATTATTTGGGGACATAATAGCTTTTATAGCGAACAACAAAAGTTAGAATGGCAGGAAAAACGGCGTATTTGCTGCCCAGAATTTTTCCCTATTTACTTCCGTTTAAATTTATCGACATCCAATCTATCTAACACTCAAATAAAAGCTATTCTTTCTTCTGCTTGTCATGCAAAAGCCTTTGGTCAAAAATTGATAGAACTTGCCCAACAGAAACGTCAAGATGGGACTACCCAAGTCAGAGCCTTTTTAGAACAACTTGAAGATTATGCTGAGAAAGTCATTCCAACTCACTGCATTTCCATAGTTATAGAAGCTTTATTTGATGTGGGTGAAGAACTCCTCTCTCCAGAAGATCGAGCAGCCAGTATGTTTGATTTTAGTAATGAAGCGATAATTCATCGTCTCATCGCACAGTTATTATGTCGTCTTGATGAACCCGAACGGTTCAATGTGTTGAAAACTGCAATGAGTCAAGGAAAAGCATTATCGATTATAGAGACAGAAATGGGAATTTTGGCTAACCAGCAGGTGTCTTCTTCAGAAGAAGAATGTCTTATTAGCCCACAGTATTTAAAAGTACTTCAAGATGTTGTGGATAAAAGAAAGCAGGAGAAGGATGTGGATTAAATATCTTGTGGTACGGGCGTCCCCGCCCGTACATGAATCGAAGGGCGGGCGAGGATGCGAATATGCATATAGATGAAATCTGAAAATACCAGGCGAATAGAATTCGCGGCTATACAAACGAAGTCCGCCTACGCGGACTAAATACAGTTTTAGCCAACTAGCTAAGTAAGCTCGAATAAGAAAACTAAGTATGGATGTTGAAGAGTTTTTTAGTCGCAAGTGCATCAGTCAAAAAATATCTAGAAGTCAGTGGGGTTATCTCAGTCTAGCTGCCACAATATTCTGTTTTCTCCCGATTAGCACTGCTACTGCAGCTACCAAAGTCATGTCCTTAGGGGACTCTCTGTGTGCGGGTAATATTGCTGTTTTGCGTAATACGGTAGCCAATACTAAATTTGGCTCTACCATAGATTGGGTAGGAACCAAAAAAGACGGTGCATATAAAGATCCAGATCATGAGTGCCATGGTGGTTGGTCGGCGGCGCAAGTTTTGCAGCAACTGGGCGCAAATGTTAGGCTTCCATCCTGGGAGGGAAAGCCGGGAAGCATTCGGAACTGGGTTCAAGAAACCAAGCCTGATGTAGTACTGATGATGCTTGGCACGAATGATTTCTTTGGTAGTGATGTCAGAGGGGATAACACCTCTGAAGTTCTTACAAAATCACTTCCAGGAATTATTGACGAAATCTTCTCGATACGTCCCAACACTAGAATTGTAGTCGCCTCTATTCCCCCCTTTAAATGGGATATTCAAAAAGGCGTTGATGCTAATAAAACTAGAACTGCAGCCAATGCATTTCTTAAACGTCGTGTCGCGGTACTTTCTAAACAAGGCAAGCGAAT
Source organism: Scytonema hankhaensis NUACC26 (assembly GCF_045865695.1). NCBI lineage: Bacteria > Bacillati > Cyanobacteriota > Cyanophyceae > Nostocales > Scytonemataceae > Scytonema > Scytonema hankhaensis. The sequence continues at coordinate 93,423 of NZ_BAACAP010000241.1, read as the reverse complement.
TGCTTTTTTGGATATGCATACTGCAATCATTGCTCGAATGGAGAAGGGCGAGATTTTTCAGGGTGATGGGCTTCACTTTAATGATGAGGGGAATAAGTTTATTGCCGAGATGTGGACTCGCGCTCTAAAAGCTATACTTTAAATTACCGAACACTCTCCTTCTCTCGAAAGGAGAAGTGAGTCCTTTATCCTACTCCCTACTTAATTATGTTAAGACTTCACAGCGCTATGCTAGAACGCTCTTCATTGATCGAGTTAGAGCAACTAGACTTAGAGGGCTTTTCTAATATCAATAGAATTCATACAGATAGGGCTGAGAAAAGCGATCGCATCATCTGTGAAGAAGTTAAACCAACACCAAAAATTGATGCAGAATCTCAAGCGGCTTCTAACGACACAACAGACACGGGTTCCTCAATGGTAGAGTTTTACAAACTCGTGCAAGAGTTACTGCTAATCACCCTTGCAATTATAGGAATTTCTTTTGGCTGTGTGTGGTTTTTTTATTCTGCTAACATTGCTCTAAACTATTTGATTGGGGCTTGTGCGGGACTACTTTACTTGAGGATGTTGGTTAAAGATGTAGAGCGATTAGGTTCAGAAAAAAAGCAACTTAGCAAAGCTCGCTTCGGGTTACTGATAGCGTTAAGTGTAATAGCAAGTCGGTTAGAACAATTGGAAATCTTGCCCATATTTTTGGGTTTTCTTACCTATAAAATCACAATCATGCTTTACGTAATTAGGACTTCTTTGCCGTCTTTCTCTCACTAAATTGCTATTTGAGATACCAGATATAGCAATCCTATTTGATTTGAAAAATATAGCAATTTTCACTTGAATGAAGTACAGATACATCCGCGTTCGTCCGCTACAGGTTGCGGTTCCATAACTTTTTTATGTATTGTACTCAATTGAAAACCGCTATATACGTAGTGGGTAGGGCTAAAGCCCACCACCAAGTCTTTTGGTGGGCTTTAGCCCTACCCTACATGATAGAAAATTGTTTATCAATGATTTAGGATTGCTATACCAGACTTCTCAAAAAAGTTTGGTATCTGAACAAAGAATATTGAAAGGGCGACAAACATCTTGTAAGCCTTAGTATGTATTAATTTGACCGAATTATGGTAATTCTTTTCTATATCTAGTTACTGTTCTAAAAAATATTGGCGACAGATAGTTGAGTAAAATTATGTCAAAGCGAGACTTTCTCAATCCAAAATCCACGCATCTAAAATCCACGCATGGGATTAGATTCATAACAAGCCTCTCCGACCATTAGGACGCACGGTCATCCAGTTTGTTTTTGCTAATGCCAATTGCTCGTCAGCAATTTTAGCCCCAGTTAAATTAGCTCCACACAGATTTGCTCCTCGAAGATTTGCTCCGTTGAGGTATGCGAAGCTAAGATCGGCTCCTCGAAGATCGGCTCCTTCTAAATCGGCATTATTAAGATATGCCTTTGTTAAATTGGAATCTTTAAGATTCGCTCGATTGAGGCTCGCTCTTCCAAAATCGCTACTGTTAAGATTAGCTCCTTGAAAATTCACATTTTGTAATTGAGAACTATGGAAATTAGTTCCTGATAAGTCAGCACCTTGTAAATTCAGCAGATTTAAATTGTACAGGGCAAAATCTCTTCTTCCTTTCATATAAGCTGTGAGTAAACCCTGAGTATCCAATCTACGGGGTGTTTGAGATTTATTGTCTCCAGAAGATCCGCTATGACTGCTAGCAAGAGTGCTAGACTTGACTGTCATTACTCTTTGTGTTGCGACTCCATTAACACCTGTACCTTCTGGTATTTTGGCTCTTCTAGCTCGAATGGCTGCTGCCATTTGTGCGACTCCTTGTCCTCCAGAAGTATGAGCAGAACGAACGTTAGACAAAACATTGGATTCTTCTAAATGGTTAGGGGAGCGCTCTTTTCCACCTGTTTGCCGCACCATCAGACCTTGTGCCAAACTATCTAGGTAAGGTTCGAGTGCCAATGCTCTCAGGACTTCCTCTGCTGTCTGGTATCGATTGCGAACTGATACTTCCAGCATCTTCCGTAGAACTTCGGTTAAGTGGTCGCTAATATAGACAAGTTTTTCCCACTGCATTTCGCCAGTTGTGGGATTGTAATCTATATCTTTGGGAGATTTGCCTGTTAATAAGTAAATACAGGTCACGCCAAGGGCGTAAATATCGCTGGCAAAGACGGGACGCATTGCCATTTGTTCTGGAGGTGCGAAACCAGGGGTGCCAATTGCATATGCCGTTAATGCGGTTTGTTCGGTTTGGTTTGTTAATGTTTGTACTTGATTTTTAACTGCACCAAAGTCGATCAGCACTAATCTACAATCTTGAGAACGACGAATGATATTTGCCGGTTTAATATCGCGGTGAATCACTTTTCGTTCGTGGATATATTGCAGTAACGGCAAAAGCTCGCTTAAAAACTGCTTAACTCCTGCTTCGCTATAAACTCCATTGCGTTTGATCTCTTGCTGTAAAGTTGGACCGTTAATATATTCCTGGACTAGGTAAAATTGTTCGCGGTCTTCAAAATAGTCCAGCAAACGGGGTACGTGGGGATGGTTACCAATCCTACCCAAAGTAACAGCTTCTCGCTCGAAAAGTTCCCGTGCCATTTGCAAGATATGGGGTGCTGTCCCTGAAGGACGTAGTTGCTTGATGACGCAACTTGGTTCTCCTGGTAAGGCTCGATCTTCAGCTAAAAAGGTTGCACCGAAACCACCCTGACCTAATGCTTTCATGATGCGATAGCGATCGCGCATTAGCAGTCGCGAGCCACAAGACTGACACCTGTCGCTATTTGCTAAATTTTCGGAATTGGAACACGTGGGATTTATGCAGTAGCTCATGTACAGTCAACTCGCTACACGAATGATGATGAGTGTTGAACTCTTATCCCATTATTAGGTTGAAAATGCTTTTTTGCCAGGTCATTTTCTCTAGATTTCTATTGAAGAGTTGCTAAAGTTCACCTCGTATTGCGTGAAGCAATCGTAAACCCCCGAATATCTACTAGTTCTAACTTAAGAAGCTATACACTATCTGTTGTTAAAGTAGATTTATTCACAATCGCAATGTCAAAATTCAAGATTTTGAAACCTCAATTATTCCTTTTAAAGGAAAGTTTTTATTTGAATTGCAAAATCCCTTTTTGCTATCTTTAAAAAAGACTGGCTATTTCCTTAAAATGAATATTTTTCTAATGATTTAAATACTTATGGTAGTCCTGCTTGCGAACTTGTTCTTTGGAACTACAGAGGACTCTGAGGCAAGAGGAAGGCGCTACCTTCTACTCCGTATAAATTAGTATAATCTTTTACTTTAGTTTTGGCAAGGCACTCGTAATATACGACTGCCGCCCCCCTACAATTGTTGGAAAGTCAGTTTCTAAACCGTTTTTGGTATAAACGATACATCTGGGCGAATTTACCCCCCTCTCGTTCCCAGGCTGAGCCTGGGAACGAGGGAGGGCGGAGCCTGGGAACGAGGAAAATTATGAATTATGAACGATAAAAAAATTCATAATTCGTAATTTACAGATTAGACATGACCTCACGGGCTGCTTGCAGTGTCTGCTCGATATCTTCTTCTGTGTGAGCGATGGAGGTAAACCCAGCCTCAAACTGAGATGGGGCTAAATAAACACCGTGCTCTAACATACCGCGATGGAAACGTCCAAACTTGGCTGTGTCAGACTTTTTCGCGTCCTCGTAGCTGTGAACTGGACCTGCGGTAAAGAACAAACCAAACATACCACTGATTTGACCGCCACAAGCTGCATGACCTGTTTCTTGGGCAACTTGTAACAAGCCGTTTGCTAATTTCTGGGTAATTCGATCGAGATACTCGTAAGTTCCTGGTTTTTGTAACAACTCCAGCGTTTTAATTCCAGCTGTCATTGCTAGAGGATTACCAGAGAGAGTTCCTGCTTGGTACATTGGACCTGCTGGAGCAACCATTGACATGATATCTCGGCGACCGCCATAAGCTCCTACAGGCAATCCACCACCGATAATTTTACCGAGTGTTGTCAAATCGGGGGTAATGCCGAATTTCTCTTGAGCACCGCCGTAAGCAATACGGAAGCCTGTCATCACTTCGTCAAATACCAACAATGCCCCGTGCTCGTTGGTCAGTTCCCGCAATCCTTCTAGAAAGCCAGCATCAGGGGTGATGAAACCAGCATTTCCAACAACTGGCTCTAATATCACGCCAGCAATTTCGTCGCGGTTTTCCTCCAAGAGGGCTTTGACTGCTTCTAAATCGTTAAAAGGCGCTGTGAGGGTGTTACTGGTAACTGATTTGGGAACTCCAGGAGAGTCGGGTAAACCCAATGTTGCTACACCAGAGCCAGCTTTTACTAAAAACATATCGGCATGACCGTGGTAACAACCCTCAAACTTGATAATTTTGTCACGTTTGGTAAAAGCTCGCATCAGCCGCAAAACGGCCATACAAGCTTCTGTACCGGAGTTAACAAATCTTACCATTTCAATGCTAGGAACAGCATCGATTACCATTTCTGCCAATACGTTTTCTAAAACGCTAGGCGCACCAAAGCTTGTACCCTTATCTAATGCTTCATGCAGTGCTGCAATGACTTCAGGGTGAGCATGTCCGCAAATGGCAGGTCCCCATGTTCCTACGTAGTCAATGTACTGGTTACCATCCACATCCCAAATATACGCACCTTTGACGCGATCGAAAACAATTGGCTGTCCACCCACGGATTTAAAAGCTCGAACGGGCGAATTGACCCCTCCCGGCATTAAATTTTGGGCAGATGCAAAGATTTCTTGTGATTTTGTAGTTTTAATTGTTGTATTTACCAAGGTTCTCACCTAACATTAGGAAACAACGCTCTATCCTAGGATAGGGGTAAACACTGTCTAGGACTACTATTGTAGTAAAATAACAGAACCAGGAAAATAACAATATGTTATATAAGTCCAATCAAGACTTACCTTTGGAAATTCGCACTCGTTTTTCTGAGGCGTACCAGGATCTGTACCGAGCTGCTTTTAACTCGGCGATCCATTGGTATGGTGAAGCACCAAAAGCTCACCAGGTCGCGTTGAGTGCAGTGAAAATACAATCGGCAATGCACAGGAGCATCGTTTGAACAGTGACCAGTGACCAGTGCCTAGTGACCAGTGATTAGGGATTCGTGAAAATGCAATCCTCAATTCACAGGAGCATCGTTATAAACCTAGGGAAAAAAGTCGTTGAGAAAAAACATACCAACTGCGCTGTTGAATGGTATGGTGAAGCCAGGAAATATATTTACCGAAGAGAAAAGCAGTTGGTATGTTGTCTTCTGATGTCAAGTCATTACACAATGCCATTCCTTTAGAAAATATACGCTATGACGAAAGAGGGTTAGTACCCGCCATTGTTCAGGACTATTTGGACGGCACTGTTCTCATGATGGCTTGGATGAATCAGCAGTCGTTACAGAAGACTCTAGAAAGTGGAGAAACTTGGTTTTGGAGTCGTTCTCGACAAGAATTTTGGCATAAGGGAGAAACTTCTGGGAATATACAGAAAGTAAAAAGCATTCGTTACGATTGTGATAGCGATGCATTATTAGTCGGTGTGGAGCAAATAGGGGATATTGCCTGTCACACTGGAGAACGTAGTTGCTTTCATCAAGTTCGTGAGGAAATCGTCCCACCTCCAGGGAGTACGCTGTCAGAAATTTTTTCTGTCATTTGCGATCGCCGAGACAATCCAAAAGAGGATTCCTATACCTGTAAGTTATTAGCAGGCGGTGATAACAAGATTTTGAAAAAAATAGGCGAAGAAAGTGCTGAGGTCGTGATGGCTTTTAAGGACGACGAATCAGATGCGATCGCATCTGAGGTTGCCGATCTGTTCTACCATACTCTTGTAGCATTAGCTCATCATAACGTTGATATAAAAGAAGTTTATCGCAAGTTACAAGAACGGCGGAAATAAGAAATTTTGGATTTTGGATTAACTAATTTTATATTTTAGATTTTGGTTGGAGTTCCTTCCCCTTGTCCCCAGTCCCCAGTCCCTATTCTCCAATCCCCATTCGCTCGAGGTACAGCAAAATAGCGATCGCAACGCCCGCAGTTAACGCTAATCCCAACCAGTAATAATTCACCACTATTTCATCTTGGTCTAACGCCCAACCACCTAAAGAAGGACCGATAGCATATCCAATTGCCCAACAAAGAGCACCAATAGCAAAATAAACTCCGCGTTGTGATTCAGGGGCTAATTCCGTGATTAAAGAGGAAGACGAAGGGGTATAAGAAACAATAGCAAGAGCAAAGACTCCCAATGCCAACGCTGCCCAAACTGAATGATGCGACGTAAAGATAGGCGTTGCCCAAATGAGAAGAAAACCGCTAGCCCACAATACTGTAGAAACAACGAGTGCTAGAGGATCGCTCAATCTTTTTAAGACATGGGCGACGGGTAACTGTCCCAGAATAACAACGCTCAAGTGCCAAGCGAACAGAGAACTGATAGTTGTTTCAGAAAATCCTTTTTCCAATGCTCCAGTAGGTACAAAATTTTTAAAGTAAATGGGAAGGGTGCTCTGTAATTGTGAAAAGTACGTTGTAAAAATTATGTTGACAGCTAGAAAAACACGGAAGCGACTATCTTGTAATGCGGTTAACCAAGATGCTAGGTGCGAATTTCCTTGAGAAATTGCCTTGGGTGCTTGATTTGTCTCTTGAATGGCAAAATAAATGACTACAAAAAAGACGATAAACGAGATAGCATCAATGACGAAAAGCAGGCGGTAGTTTCCTGTTGTCGCCACAATAACTCCTCCCAACACAATTCCCATACCCAAACCAAGATTGTCTGAAAGTCGAGTTAGAGCATAAGCTTCATGACGAGTTTCCGGGAGTGTAATATCCGCAACAACAGCTTCGTTAGCAGGCCAGTATAAACCTAAACCCATCCCCGCGATCGCATTACCAATTAACAGGGTAACAAAATCATAAGTTGTAGCCAACACCACAGAGCCAATTGCTGAAACAGCTGCAGCCAGCAACAAAGTGCGCCGTCGTCCCATATAGGGAGAGTCGGAAAAAGAACCGCTTAAGATTCGTCCAACAATGCCAGATAATGAAGCGCTACCTATAGCGATACCAACAGAGGTAGCCGACAAACCAACTTTGTTAACAAAGAAGATTGGGGCATAAAACAAAGTGAAGCCAGTACCAAATTCTAAGAGAAATCTTCCAACAGCTAAAATCCAGATTTGATGATTTAACTTTGGTAGAAGCCGCAATTTGTGTTTCTTCAAGGGATTGGGGATTGGGGATTGGAAATACCAGTGTTATACCGCCTTTAGTGGTGTAGGAACTTCTACCTTACGGTTAAAGTGATGACTTTATGACCAACTTATAAAATGCTACTGGTCACTGCTCACTGGTTACTGGTCAGGTGGTCACTGGTCAGGTGGTCACTGGTCAGGTGGTCACTGCTCACTGGTCAGGTGGTCACTGGTCAGGTGGTCACTGGTCAGGTGGTCACTGCTCACTGGTTACTGGTCACTGGTCACTGATAAATGTTTGTAATTCTTATCATTCATCCAAATTTTCCTCACTCATTCCACAAGGTTTCCACAGGTATTGTGTTGTTTTCCACAGAGGCTCGATGATGTTACGAGCTTTTGCTGTTCTATTGGGGATTTTTTATGTCCTCTGTTATCAGGCGGTGAAGACTGAGTTAATATTAAGAAACGTTACAAAAACTAGCTGCGAACCCTTATAATTAGGTAATCATTGATTTTTTATAAATGACTTCTTAACATTTTGCAGCATTGACAACCCTACCCCCTTTTAGAGCAAAATGGTTCGGCTTGCTCTTTTAGTCCTTTGAGTTGCTATGTAAATTTACCGCTCCGAAAAACCTATACAGAAAAGGAGAAAGTTTTATGAATACAACAGTTGGAATCTTTAGCGAAATTCCTGAAGCACTTCACGAATCCCTTAAAATTTATCTAGAAACACATCCTGATTGGGACCAAAACCGCGTTCTGACAGCAGCTCTGTCTTTGTTTTTACTTCAAAATGGAGAAAGCGATCGCCGTGCAGCCCGTGTTTACTTAGAAACCTTATTTCATCATTGTTAAATAAAACACCTTACTTGATTGTCAACAATCGTAGGGGCGCAAAGCCTTGCGCCCCTACAAATGCTATGAAACTATTCCGAAAAAGAACAGTTATTAGCCTTTTACAGTATATTTATAAAAACTTCGAGCGGTATGACGCGCCACTCGAAGTTTTTTCAAGCTATATATTTTGGAGAAAAAGATTGGCGAGTGGGGATTGGGAAACTTCCCCACTCGCCAGTCCCGAGTTTTTTAAGAGAGCGATAATTACAGCTAGGAGAGGTTAGCACATCAGGCTTTACTATGTTTCCCAAGAAAGTAGTTTTCATTCACTTTGTTTTGCTGCAGCTAACAATGGGCATGAATGAATGCTGTTAAACTTTTTCTCCTTGTTGGGGTTGAGTGGGGCATTCAAACTTATATCCAACACCTCGCACTGTTTGAATTAAAGCGGGTTGACTAGCATCAGCCTCAATTTTTTTGCGAATTTGACCTATGTGTACGTCTACAACCCGTTGGTCGCCGACATATTCGTAATCCCAAACCTCCTGAATAAGTTCAGCCCGCCGCCACACTCGACCTGGATGGCTGGCTAGGAAATGTAACAAATCAAACTCAAGAGCAGTTAGAGGTACGTGCATACTGTTAAGTGTAACTTCTCGTCGCACGGGGTCTATCATTAGCTTTTCAAATACCAGGCGTTTTTGTTCTGCCGTAGTTACGACACGCTGCCGCCTCAGAATGGCTGCAACCCTGACTTCTAGTTCTCCCAACCCAAATGGTTTGGTGAGGTAGTCGTCAGCCCCTTTTGAGAAACCACGAATTTTGTCAGCCTCATCAGCACGACTAGTCAGCATTAGCACAAAAACACCATTTCGGCTTTGCATCTCTTGGCAGAGGTTAAACCCGATTACGTCTGGTAAATTGACATCCAATATCACCAAATCTGGGTTAAATTGCTCAAAGAGCGCTAGGGCGGTTTTACCATCTTCGGCAGCTTCTACCTGATAGCTTTGTTTGATCAGGAAGCGTTGGATTAAATTCCGAACCGCAGGATCGTCGTCAACAACAAGAATCTTGGCAGGAGCCATGACCATCACTTTGCACAAAAAAAAATTTATAGGATTAACAGACGGATTCCGTAGATACTACGGTTTCCACTTTGAGAGTCATATGAATTTACAAGGCTAAGGCACTTATGCCCTGATTATTCAAATACTAGTGTAGTAATCAGGAATTTCAACAAAATAGAGCGCGAAGACTTTGGCAATGCCACCCTTGAACTGCTATGTAGGTTTCCGTGATTAACCTTGTGTCCTGTCAGCAGATGCTTTTAACCTTAGCCATGGCAAGTGGGTAGTCACCGGACACTCTGCTACCCTGATGCAGGAAAATTTAAAACATTCTTAATTTTAAATCGATATGTGGCTTTATGGCACAGCGGATTAGGAGGCTAATTATTTGAAACTCTATTATGGTACAGCTAAGTTGCCAAATATAAAAAAGAAAAGGTAGTTTTTCATCAAAAATGCTTTGAATGTACTTTTTGCTCAAATTCTAGAGTAAAGCCACAGTGAAGGAACGGCATGAGGGGATACACGGAGTTCTTTTCATGTGTTAAAGTATCTATAGTTAAAACTACTAGGTCAATGGAAGTTGCTCGTGCTAATATCCAAGCAGGTTATACGAATTAATCAAAGCATTCGTTTCAACCAACTTCAACTAACCGTAGTTTTTCTTTAACAAAAGATTGCTGCCGATTGAGGCTAAAGTCACAAACTGCATGAGCGAGCAAAATCCCTACGAAAAACTTGGGGTATCTGAGGAAGCTAGCTTCGATGAAATTCAGGATGTCCGCAGTCGCTTGCTGGAACAACACAGTGGCGATGCAAAGCGTCTAGAAGCTATAGAGGCAGCATATGATACGATTTTAATGGAACGCTTGAAAATGCGTCAGGAAGGCAAAATCAAAGTTCCAGAACGTATCCGATATCCAGAGAGGCTTGTACAAGCACCTCCTAAAGAAATTCAAAGCCAAGGCGAGCAGTCGCCTTTGTGGCTGCAAGCGATGTTAGATAAGCCAACGGCTCAGGAGATCGTTCTACCTGGAGTTTGGTATCTCGGTTTAAGTACTATTAGCGCGTTCTATCAAGCTGGAGGCGATCCAGTGTTGCAAATGACTCTGCTGGTAGGTATTGGTGTTTGTATTTACTTTCTCAGTCGCAAGGAAGGTAAGTTTGGTCGTTCTGTTCTCTTGACTCTTCTCGGTTTAATTCTGGGTTTGATAGCAGGAGGATTTCTTGCTGCTTGGATAGTACCGCAAATACAGCAATTTATTAATTTAAATCAAAATCAATTCTCTACGGTTGTAGCGTTCGTGTTGCTATGGCTTATTAGTAGTTTTTTAAAGTAGCTAAAAGTGGAAAACGGGCAATAAATGGTTTCTTATTATACCCATTGCCCAATTTCCAATTTCTCAAACTATGCTGGTTGGAGCACCTGCTCTAGGACTAAATTTACGGCAGAACTGAAATCTTTTACGATGAGATCTGGGTGGTAAAGTTTTTGCTGAGAGCGATCGCGAATACCACATTCCACTGCAATCGCCTTAATACCTTGCTTTTTGGCAGAAATGATATCGGCTTCTGTGTCTCCCACCATCCATGTATCAAATGCAGAGGGAAGTTCTCTCACAGCTCTTGCCATTAACAAAGGTTTATCATCAGTGTCCCGAGTTTTGATGTAGTCGTTGCTCAGACAGTAACAACGGTTTTCTGGGAAAAATCTCCCTAAATCGTATTTCTTAAAAGCATAGTTTAATTCCCGTTGACGACGCATTGTCATCACAACCAAGTCAATACCAGCCCTTTGAACTTTCGAGAGAGCCTCAACAGCACCAGGGGCTAAGGTATCGTACTCGAAATAAGGTTGGGTATGGACGGTTTTCTTTCGCAGTTGAGAAAATTCCTGTGCTTGCGCTTCATCAAGACCAGATATAACACCAATCTGCTTTTCCGGAACGCGCGATCGCTTCATTTGCCAAAACTCTGCTTTAGACAGTTCTCGTACCTCTTGTCCAGAACCTCGAATTTTCTGCAAACAGTATTGGTAAACCTTGTAGTAACGTTCGGAAACATCAATAATGGGGCCGTCAAAATCAGTGATAAGTCTTAACATTTCTTTTTAAAATAGAATATTTACTTACAGACTATCTCAATTGATGCTGTATTGTGGTTTTAAATATTTGATGAATATATTTTGAATTACTTATCGCTCCAGTTGAAAAGTCATCTTTTAAGAGGATGTTTGGAAAGTCTACTCTTGCATAAAGACCCCCTTAGCCCCCCTTTATAAGCTACGGTGTATACACATCTTTAGAGATCCCCCTAAATCCCCCTTAAAAAGGGGGACTTTAAGAATTTCCCCCCTTTTTAAGGGGGACTTTAAGAATTTCCCCCCCTTTTTAAGGCTACGGTGTATACACAAGTCTGAAATAATTAATAGACTGAAGTTTTAGCGTCAGTTTTACCCCACCCTAACCCGGACCGATGGATTGGTCCGGGAAATGGAAATCCAGTTTCCCCCCTTTATAAGGGGGGATTAAGGGGCGTAAGTTCAACTTGTGTGTACACCGTAGCCTTTTTAAGGGGGGTAGTGGGGGGATCGAAACTGCTAGAAGGCTATGTGGCAAACATTTCCTCTACTATCTAGTTTAAAAGAGCTAGATGACTGTATAAATTTTTTAAAGCTACCAGCTTGCAAGCGTTTAAGTGCCTTTGTAATTCCTTCATTGCAATGCTTATAAAATTCACTTGCTAAAGCTCCTTGAGAAACGTAACTTTTATTTGATTGACTTGTTAAATGTTTTATCAGATTTATCAAAGTTTGTTCTAATTCAGCAATAGAATTAATGCTAGATGAAGATGGATTGTTAATAAGATTTGTATCGCTTGACTTTTCACAAGCTTGTTTTGGCTCCTGTGGAAATTCAAATAAACTTATATAAAAGTTATTTTCATTAGATATTTGGTGTAAACTAAAAATTTGTGGATAATTTATAAAAATATCCTTAGCTGTTTTGTCTGAAAAATAAGTAGATACAACTTGATTGATAGATATTTTATATTTTTCTTGAAATTTTTGGTAAATTATATTATAATTAACCCAATAACTACTATTATGCTTTTGTTCTTCTTTGATTAACTCTTTAAGGGTATTAATAAATTTGTCAATAGAAGAAATTTTGGTATGAAATTGAGGAGAGTAAACTAAATTCGTCCCATTGTTTCTATTCAAAATTGTTATATTGTTACCATGCTTGCTAACTTGATAAACGGTTAACCCTTTTTGCTCTAGGAGATTACACAAGTTAGTCATCACTTTATCTGACGAACAAACGAACACTTCTTTAGTGTTTGGAAAACGCTCGTGAATTGCTGAACCAAAGGTTATCATTTTCCCATCAGCGTTGTCTTTACCCACAGGAACGTGGATCAAATCATAATTGCGCTCGTGAAGTTCGAGATCTAACTTACCCTTATTGCACCAGTTAGCAAAAGCTATTTTGATTTGAATGGGATAAGCACACACTGTTGTTAAAAATTTTTCCGTTTCCGTAGTGATTTGTAAATTTTCTGCATCTAGCAGTAAAACAGCTATGGGTTTCTCTTGATAAGAAGATACTACAGATATAGATGACGACAAAAGGTCTAAATTTTGTTTTGATTCTAAATGATTGATTTCTAGATTTACAAACTGAAATTGGCAAAGTTTTTCTAATAAAGTAATTAATAGGCTTGAATAAAAAGCTTGAGGAACGAATAGAGCTTTTAATAACTTCTGTAAATGCTCAAATTGAGCATCTCTATCTTGAGTTTTAGTCAGAACTTCTGTGATTTTTGCTGTTAACCTAGATTGATTGCGATCGCTATGCCAAGCAACGTTTCTATACTTCTGGGCTAGTAACTCTGGCTGTCGTTCTTGAATAGTAATAATTGTTTGGCAAAGACAAGCGCTCATTTCTTGTAATAAACTAAAATCGCAGCCAGTTGATAAAAACGTCTCTGGCATATTTTCCTCTATAAATACAGTAAGTCTTTTTGAAAAATGGTAAACTACCTCTGTTATACTGAGAAAAAAATTTTCTGAGATCGGTGAAATTGCGGGAATCTCTCAGTAGAAGCTCAGTCATTGCTCTGACAACCAATTTGGAGGAACTTGAAGTAGAAGCCTTGCAGATTTAGCATCTAAAGGAAGAGAGAAGAAATACCCCTGTGCAAATTCGCAACCCAATGTTTTAAGATGTTGTACCTGAAAAGACGTTTCTACACCTTCTGCTATTGCTTGTATTCCCAAACTATCTGACAGAGCAATAATTGCCCGAATAATTTCAGTATTTTGTCCGTCATTTTGAATGTAAGTAATAAAAGATCGATCTATCTTAAGGGTATCCACAGGAAAGCTTTGTAGGTAGCTCAGGGAAGAATAGCCCGTACCAAAATCATCAATACTTAAATGAATTTGTCGAGATTTTAATCGATCTAAAATATCTGCGGCAATTTCCGCATTACTCATCACGCCACTCTCAGTAATTTCTAGTTTGAGATCTTGATTATTTAGCCCTGTTTCCTGTAGGATAGTATCAATTTGTTGAATGAGATGTGTGCGGATAAGATGTTTGACGGAAAGATTAACACTTATCTTTATAGATTCGGCAATCAATCCTTCATCTTGCCAAAGACGAAGCTGACGGCAAGCTTCTCGCATAACCCACAAATCAATTTTTACAATTAACTCTGACTCTTCTGCAATAGGAATAAACCGATGGGGAGAAAGTAATCCTTGTTTTGGGTGTTGCCAGCGAACTAAAGCTTCAAAACACACTATGTTACCAGTTGTTAAAGAGACAATTGGCTGATAGAAAACCACAAGTTCATTCTGTTCTATAGCTTGCCGCAAATCGGTTTCAATTTCCAAACAATTTAAGGCACGGTGATGCATAGCAGCGTCAAAAACTTGATAACAACCCTTACCTATTTCTTTAGCTTGATACATGGCTGTATCGGCATCGCGAAGTAAATGTTCTGGTTGTTCGTAGTTCTTACTTCCCAACACAATTCCAATACTGACATTGCTAAAGAGATCGCTTTGACTGACTTTAAATGGAATTGTAAATTCTTGGAGAATTTGCTCTGCTACTGTAATGGCATCCTGGAGATTTTGAATATTTTCCAAAAGAATTGTGAACTCATCGCCGCCCAAGCGAGCTAGAGTACTACCTGGAGGAAGACATGATTCTATGCGACGAGCGACAGCAATCAGCAATCGATCGCCTATAAGATGCCCCAAGGAATCATTGACAATTTTAAAGCGATCGCAATCCAAAAACAAAACAGCAAATAAAAAATTTGGATGCTGCTGTACCTGTTCTATTATCTGTTGCAAACGTTCCATCAGCCAAGCACGATTTGGTAGTCTAGTCAAAGGATCGTGGAGTGCTAAATGAAGTAGTTTTTCCTGTAGTTTTTGGCGTTCCACAATCTCTCTTTCGAGTTGCATGGTACGTAAGCGAACTCGCTCTTCAAGTTCTACATTCAACGTCCGAATTTCTTGTCTCGCTGCTTGAAGATTGAGATGTGTCTTAATACGAGCAAGCAACTCTTCCAATTGAAATGGCTTGGTAACATAGTCTACACCTCCAACCTGAAATGCTTTCACTTTATCTATGACTTCATTAGCAGCACTTAAAAAAATGACTGGAATTTCGCGTGTATCTTTATCCATCTTGAGACGCTGACAAACTTCGTAACCATCTTCTCCTGGCATTCTAATGTCTAACAAGATTAAATTGGGGATCGCTGTTTGTGCCACGACCAGCGCCATAGCACCACTCGTAACGCTCCGTACTTTGTATCCCCGTTCCATCAATGTTGTTGACAAAAACCTTAAATTCTCTATAGTATCGTCAACAATAAGAATGTCACCTTTGCGTTCATCCATACGATCCACTGTTCCATATTAAAAAAAGTTTATGATTAAAAGAATCTTTATATGCAAACAAATGCTATTCGCGATCTATAAGCTGTTGAGTTATATTCATTATGTAGTCATACTGAAAATCATTCACTAAATTTTGGAGTGCATTTGATATCATATAATGAGAGCCAGAAATTTCCTCAATTAAGGGAGTTATGAGGTCTAAATCTGCAAGGGTAGCAGCTGTATGAAGTCGAGCTATCCAAGAATCAGGCATTTGGGCAAGAAGTGACCCAAGTTCGTCAAAAGAAATCTGCTGTTTTGTTTGCTTGTCATCTACCGCTTGATAGATGTACGAAACGTGTAAATATTCTGCCAGTTTTTCAAAGATTGCGGACTGAAGAAATGGTTTGCGAACAAAATCGTCGCATCCTGCTGAAAGTACAAGAGCTTTGTCTTCTTCAAGCGCACTTGCTGTTAGTGCAACAATAATAGTTGCCTGTCCTTTCAGATGTGCTTTGATATGTTGCGTTGCTTCATACCCATTCATGATAGGCATTCGCATATCCATCCAGATAAAATGTGGCTCCCATTCTTCCCACACAGCAAGCGCTTCTCGACCATTTTCTACACCTCGTACCTCAAAACCGATTTGTTCTAGCAACTGTATGAGGAATTGACGGCTTTCCCAACGATCTTCAGCAACAAGGATGCGATAATGAGGTTGGTTGGGAGCAAGTCCAACAACAAATTGATAGGGCGATCGCGTCTGATGTTCGATAACTTCTGCCGTGGTTACTTGAATATAGAAACGAAACGTACTACCTTTTCCTGGCTCGCTACTAACAGTCAGTTGTCCTCCCATAAGTTCCACAAAAGAGCGGCTAATCGTTAAACCTAATCCCGTTCCCGACTCTCGTGGAGAAGATTGTATAAAGGGTTGAAAAATAGTCTCTTGCTCGGCGCTCGCAATACCACAACCCGTATCTTCGATTTCAAAATACAGGGTGTTATCTTCCCTATGTAACCGTAATGCTACACACCCTTCTTGTGTAAATTTAATTGCATTGCTAAGAAGATTTATTAAGACTTGGCGTAATTTGCTCTCGTCAGTACAAATGTATTGCGGTACAGAAGGGGAACGAACAAAGATAAGTTGAATTCTCTTAGTATTGGCTTTTAATCTAAATAAATCGTTGAGAGAATCAAGCAAATGATAGAGATCGAAGCTAACAAAGTTCAGAGTTGTACGACCTGCTTCGATTTTAGACATATCTAGGACATCATTAATTAAATTCAGCAGATGTTCGCCACTATCATTAATGATTTTTAAGTTCGCCTGCTGTTGTGGGTTGAGCGATGGATCTCTTGCTAACAGTTGGCTAAAACCCAAAATAGCGTTAAGAGGTGTTCGCAATTCGTGGCTCATATTTGCCAAAAACTCACTTTTGATGCGGTTAGCACTTTCTGCTTGTTGTTTGGCTTGTTCTAGAGCAAGTTCTATTTGTTTGCGATCGCTAATGTCATGAGCAATTCCCAGAATACACGGTTTTCTGTCGAGGTAAATCAATTCACCAGAAGCAAGGATAGTTCTAATTTCACCCCTACCCGAACGAAGTTCTGTCTCCAAACTGCTGACTGCACCGGTAGTGACAATCTGCTGAACCATTTGGTTTCGGCGAGCGAGATTAACCCAAACATTTAATTCTTCTATGGTACGACCGATAATTTGCTCGCGAGTCAGTCCACAAAACCTAAGAAAGCTATGATTGACCTCTAAGATAACCCCTTCGTGAAGCTCAGAAATAGCCATCATATGCGGACTGGCTAAAAAAGCTTTGGCAAACTTTTCCTCAGATTGTTGCAGGGCTAATTCTACTTGCTGCCGTTCGGTGATATCATTGTTAATGGTGAGAATGTAGGTTTGACCGCTCAGTTCTATCAACTCAGAGGATTGCAACACCGTACCAATCTCACCAGACTTGCGACGGTATTTAATTTCAATATTATGCACGCTTAAGCGATCGCGTAACATTTGAGTCACACGTTCTGCTTCTTCGGGACTCCATAAATTGAACTCTAGTGCCGATTTACCTAGAAGTTCATCGCGAGAATAGCCCGATTTCTCTACATAAGCATCGTTGACTTCCACAAAACGGCGCTCGGGCATACTAGAAATGCATATTGGATGGGGTGACATCCGAAACGCTTTAGAAAACTTCTCTTCTGATTGGCGTAAGGCTGCTGTTCGTTCTTCTACTCGTTGTTCTAGAATTTGGTTGGCATATTCGAGTTCTGCAAATGATTGCTGCAACTGAAATGCCATGCGATTAAACCCTTGTGAGAGCGTATCTAGTTCGTAAATTCCTATTGTAGGCAAGTTCTTACTCAGTTCTCCATCGGCAACGGCAAGACTTGCTTGGGCTAAGCGCAAAACTGTCTTGCTAATATAATTAGATATTACGATCCCTACTGCGATCGCTCCTCCTACTGCTAGCAAATAGAATACAACCTTTAGATGTTGAGTTCTTACAATCTCCTTTGTGAAGTCAGATTCAGGAATAGCAACAACAATGAGCCAATCAATCCCTAAAGAATTTTGAAGTGGTACGATTTGCACGAAGAGCTTTTGTCCGTCAATTTCAGCACTCAGCAATTGGCGACGCTTGATATTTGCCAAAAAATTGGGAGTCTGGTTGTGAAGATATTTTGCAGCCGATTGAATCAGAGGAACTCGGCTATTAACAGCTAATAAGCGACCCCGTACCTGTTTGTGCTTATCTAGTACATAAGGGTCTTCAGTTGTGGAAGACGCTACTAGTAATCCAGAACGTTCTATGATGAAAGCTTTCCCCGTGCGAGCAATTTTTTGACGTTGTAAAAACTCGTTTACTTGGTAAAGATCGTAATCAACCCCAAGGACTCCCAGCAATTTCCCAGTGCGATCGTAAATGGGTTGAGCTAAGGTTGCTGTTAGTGATAATCCTTGATAGTCCAAGTAAATAGGAGTCCAGATAGCCCGCTTCGCCCGCACTGCTATAGTATACCAAGGGCGTTTCCGTGGATCGAAACCAGGAGCGGTTTCTAGCAGTTGCGCGGGATTGCCTTCGCTGTCAATTGCATAGTCGTGGTATTTTCTCATCGTTTTCTCATTAATTTGTCCAATTCTCCAAGTACGATTGTCGTGAAGCCTCATGGCAACAATTTCTCCTTGTGTGTTGCCAAAGTAGATGGCTGAGATATTGGATGCAAGCAATTGCCTTTGATGCCAAAATTGACGTGTCAAGCTATTAACATCTTTCACGTTCAACTGCTTGAGTTTAATAGCAGTCGAGTTGATTCGATTGATAATATGAGGTGCTTCTAGATAATTCTCTAGTTTTGCGTGGAGGCGATCGCTAATTTCTGCTTGCAATTGATTGACTACAGCGTAAATAACTTCGTGTTCTGTCCTTCTAGATAACCATCTAGTAATGCTAACAGTTCCTATTAACAAAATGAGAAATGGAGTTAGAAAAATTGAGCACAATGGCAGTTGCCATCTTTTAATGTTGAAACGGATTAGTAGCATCTTCAATCAAATAACTATGCCTAACTCTTTTTATAGCAATCCTATCTGTTTTGTAGAAATTGAAATATCTAGATTCCCGACTTCTTAAATAAGTCGGGAATCTAATTAGTCAGCATTTTGACGTAGTTTAATTAACTGATTGGCATATATAGAGACACTTCACCTCCCTAACCATCGGTTAACAGAAATACTTCGTTAGTATGAATAATAATTACATTATTCAAACTTATAATAAACCTAATAAAGAAATGTGAATATATGTGGGTTATGACTGAAGAGATCGATGAGCGAGCGATATTTACTCAAGCTTTATGTTACCGGGTATACACATAGGTCTCAGGAAGCCATCTCCAATTTAATTCAACTGTGTGAGTTACATCTGAAAAATAAGCATGAGATAATTATTATTGATGTACTGGAGCAGCCTCTAGTTGCTGAAGCCGAAAAAATCTTATTGACCCCTACTTTAATCAAAGAGTTTCCTTTGCCAAAAGTACGAGTTGTTGGGGATTTATCAGATACTCCAACAGTTATGATGGAGCTAAATATTCCGCAATAACGCTATGAAATTTAGTATCAGAGCTTCTCTTCCTTAAGAAAGAGTTGTAAACTTAAGCCTTTAGGTAATACGATTCCGAGCTAAAAAGTGATTATGATTTATTCATAATAAAAAACTGACTCACCTATTCAAACTAAAAAAGTGGATGCTCAATTTAATATCTTGCTTCTACTGGTCTCGCCTGAAAAAACTCAGAATATCCTGGCGTTGTTAAACCAGGGGAGCTTTGCACCGAATTATAAGTGCAAGTGTATCTCAACAAGAAAAGATTATCTTTCTCATTTAGCTCGGAAGTGGGATGTTATTGTTGCTGAATATTGCCTAAAAGACATGGAAGCTTCAGAAGCATTGCTTTTGGCACAAGCACGAGAGATAAATGTTCCCTTTATCATTTTTAACAGTAGCAACAACGTTTCTGTGGCTGTAACATGTATGAAAGCAGGAGCTACAGACTACTTGTTACAAGATGAATTAACACGTCTTCCTCAAGTTATAGAACAGGTAATTGCTAGAAAAACACTGTTTGTAAAGAGTCAATCGCCAAGAATTAATTTAGAGCAAGAACTGCAAAAACAGACAGCAGAACTCAAACAGCAGAAAGAACATACGCAACAGATTGAAGCAGCAGCACAAAAAATTGAAGCACAGTTGCAAACGTTGATCGCTAAGAATGTTGATGGTATTGTAGTAGTAGATAAGCAAGGTATTATACGTTTTATCAACCCTGCAACCATAGATCTCTTTGGTCGCAAACAGGAGGAACTGTTAGGCGAACCGTTTGGCTTTCCTGTAGTTTCTGGTGACAATACAGAAGTTGATATTTGTCGTTGCGATCGAGGGAGTAGTGTAACAAACCCTTGCTCTGACAAAATTGCTCAAATGCGTGTGGTGGAAATTGAATGGTATGGGAAAACAGCATACCTCGTGTCTTTGAGAGACATTACCGAACGCAAACGGGCGGAGGAAGAGCGGACTAAACTCCTGGAACAAGCTCAAGCAGCTAACCGGATCAAAGATGAGTTTCTCTCCGTTCTGTCTCACGAACTACGAACGCCACTGAATCCTATATTAGGCTGGGTAAAACTTTTACAAAGTGGCAAGTTAGATACTGCTAAAACCACTGAAGCTTTAGCGACTATTGAACGTAATGCTCGCTTACAGATACAACTCGTGAATGACTTACTAAGTGTATCTAAAATTCTCAGCGGTAAATTAAATTTGAATCCCAGTCCTATTGATTTGACAACAATCATTGCAGGTGCTATCGATAGCGTGCGTCTTGCAGCTCGAGCTAAATCGATTGAGATAGTCACCATACTTGATAGCGATGTAGATCCGGTATTTGGCGATCCTAAACGTTTGCGCCAAGTCATTTGGAACTTGCTTTCTAATGCTGTTAAATTTACACCTTCTACAGGACGTGTTACAATTCGTTTAGAAAAGATTGATTCATTTGCTCAAATTCAAGTAAGCGATACAGGTAAAGGTATTAAAGGAGATTTTTTACCTTATATATTTGATTATTTTCGCCAGCAAGATAGCAGTTATTCTAGGAAGTTTGGAGGATTGGGCTTGGGTCTTCCTATCGTTCGTCACTTGGTCGAATTACACGGTGGAACTGTTCAAGCAGAAAGTCTTGGGGATGGCAAGGGCGCTACTTTTACTGTGAGGCTTCCATTGATACATTCTTCTTCCTTTACGCCGCAAGAGAGTACTCCAAATCATCGGGTTGTGGATTTAAGCGGAGTGAGTGTACTTGTTGTCGATGATGAACAAGACAGCCGGAATTTTTTAGTTGTCCTCCTAGAAAGCTACGGTGCTTCCGTCCGTGCTGTTGCTTCTGCACACGAGGCGCTGACATCGTTGATTGAACGACCGCCACATATATTCATTAGCGATATCGGATTACCCGGTATGGATGGTTATACCCTAATTAGGGAAATCAGATCTCTACCACCCGAACGAGGTGGGAAAGTACCTGCGATCGCTCTCACTACATTTTCGAGTGACGCGGCTCGAAAACAATTCCTGGGGACTGGCTTCACGCTTCATATATCTAAGCCAATTGAACCTAATATGTTGGCTACTGCGATTGCTCATTTGGTGAATGCTTAGTAGTCAACGTCTCTTAGCGATCGCAGTAGTTTTCAAGGTCTAGAAGTAGAAGTACATTATATTTTTTTGTCTGTTGTGGTACGGGCGTCCCCGCCCGTACACTCCTCATAAGGAGACGGGCGAGGACGCCCGCACCACAAGAAACAAGAAACCTTAGAACATTTTTTAATTGGAAGTCCTTAATAAAGAGTCAAACTCCACTTGTAAAGCCTTAATATCTGCAATTCTTGCGACCAGTACATTATCGCTACCTGCATCTATTAAACGTGACTTCCAATACAATATACTCTCTGAATGATTCATCCAAAAATCGATCGCACTATTGATAGCCTCATCTTTCTCCCAACCCCACTTTAGAGGTATGGGTTCTATTAATTGAATAAATGCATCAAGCGTGCATGTGTGGCTACCAACATATTCCAAAGCTAAATCCTGAGATTTTTGCCAAATCTGGTGTTGGTGAGTGAAAAAATCCAAAACTGGAGACACACCTACAAGATCGAATGCGTATTTCATTCTTATCCTCCTTATTTTTGGTCTTTTAAAGGAAGTGGTCAATTACTAAGAAAATTGGCACTAAAGCCAAATGAAGTGCTAATTTCTCTGACGTTGAAAATTAGCAATAAATTCCTAGGAGTGCTAATGTTTGTCTAGAAAAAATTTAGCAGTTGCGTACATAGAGTGCTAATGTTTATAAGAGTGTTTATTTTAAAATATTAGAAAATTCTTCAGCTGGAAAAGTGATTAATAATAATTTTAATATTTCTTTAATATTATCAGTGACAGATTTTAAAGGCGAAATCGCTGCTTTGTCTGCAGCGTGTCTGTGGGCTGTAGCATCTACGATTTATGGTCGATTGGGAGAACGTATTCCGCCGTTACAACTAAATCTGCTCAAAGGGATTATTGCGATCGCATTTCTTTTACTGACTATCCCGATAACTGGAGAATGGTTGCCTAACATTTCTATTTTGCCGTTGTGTTTGCTCGTAACAAGTGGCATTGTGGGTATTGGTTTGGGAGATACAGCCTTTTTAGCAGCTATAAATCACTTAGGGGCGCGTCGCGTTCTAGTTATAGGAACCCTTGCGCCGCCAATAGCAGCCATACTAGCTCTAGTTTTTCTACAAGAAAGAATAAATTTGAGTGCCTGGTGCGGCATTTTACTAACTATTCTGGGAGTGGCTTGGGTGATAACAGAACGCACTCCCGATGGAGGAATGGGGGAAACTGGAGATACGAGAAACGTTGCAGTACCTTTTTTCGCATCTCCTTTTTGGAAGGGAATAGGCTTTAGTTTACTAGCAGTCGTTACAAATGCGACAGGAATGGTACTTTCACGAGCAGCATTTATCGATAGCGGTGTAAACCCATTGTGGGCGGCTTTATTGCGTTTAAGTGCTGCAGAGTTAATTCTCCTATTGTGGATAGCTTTACGTAGTAGGCAAGGTAACTACCAGTTCAAAACTTTACATTCAAGACAATTTGTGATGGCAGCTATTTTTGCTTCCTTCTGCGGGACTTTCTTAGGAATTTGGTTGCAACAGACTGCTGTAAAATTTACGGTGGCGGGAATTGCTACGACTCTGATGCAGACTAGCCCGCTATTTACGATTCCTCTTGCTATTAGGATGGGTGAGAGAGTCAGTCCCAGAGCAATTGCAGGTGCTGTAGTTGCGATCGCTGGTATTGGATTGCTGTTTTATCTCAAATAAACTTTACACCACTACTTGCGCCAAAAAACGCATTGCTTGTGTTGTTCGGAAAACTGACTAGAAAGAAGAACTAAATCTTCTTCTGGTAAAGAAGACTTGCAATAAAAAGGGAACTTCGGTTGCCTGGAAGTATAGTCGTAAAATACCGCAAATCTATCTGAAGCCACTGGTATTTTTCCACGATGGAAGACGCTTGCAGTCCCAGCAAAAACAATTGTTCCAGCCGATCCCGTGCAAGATATGTAATTTGACGGCGAGATGACTCGTTCCATGGTTTTGTCTTGAAGATACCCATGCTTATATCTCAGAGCGTGAGTGAGTTCTGGAGTTAAAGACTGGGGAATATATTGAAAAGGTCCGTTTTCCTCATTGATGTCATTGAGATAAACAATGATTTTGAGCAGTTTTCGGTCTTCTGAGTCTATGTGCCACAACCTTGATTTCTTCTCAATGTTATTGGCTATATCTCTACGAAAATACGTGCCATGATAGGCTACTGGCAAGCCTAGATAATTCTCAACAATATTTAGTAAACGTTGCTCTAGCCCCCAAAGAAAGATTTCTCTTGATTCCATAATTTGCTTGGAAGTGGCATGAACAACGTAATCACTTTTATCCTCAGAACTTATTGTTGGTATCTTTGGCATCAAGTTTTTTGCTGCCTCAAACATCTGCGAACTTGAAGGAATTGAGAGCGCTTCTAATGAGGTAATGACAACTCCCTCTGTATTCAGAGTATCTACGATGTCGCGATCGGTAGTAGATAGATTTGGTAAGTATTTAGTATGATTTTTTACATTAAATTGATACTCTAACTCAGCTGGATTTTTTACAAATGACATCTCATAGAGATTTTTGAACAGTTGATTACGTACTTGCGTAGCAATAGTCATTGTTTTTTTAGTAAAATATAGAACATTTTTATTTACGTATTTTATAAATAATGTTACGTAATTTTTTTCTATAAATGTTGTTTTTTTATCAAATTTTATAGTAATTTTACAAAATGGGTGATATGGCAGTGATGCCCTACCGTATTCACATATACGGGCTTCAAAATTTGCCCTCCGGATATTTTTTTCTTAAAGAATCGTTACCTAAGTCAATAAGATTACTTAGGGCAACACGAAATTACTGCTCTACACGAGTCAAATTCACAACCTCAACAATTTTGTATAGATCGGCTTTTGATGAAGCTGAACAAATAGCTTGCAATAGTTGTTTTTATTACTTGACGAGAAATGCAAATTTCAGTACTGAGTTACATTCACAGTATATCTTTGTACAGCCGATTAATTCTTACGTTTGCTAAAACTTTATATCTTTAGTAAGATGAATATATAATTTCTTTACTATAGATGTAACCAGTACAAGTCGGTGGAAATCAGCTACTCCCTTCCCGTCAGAAGATTACTTAAACAAGTAGGGGAGCCACCCGAAGAGCGCGGGTTCCCCCACGACTGCTAGGAGTGGCATTGGGCATAGCCCCACCTACAAAAATCGGTAATTTTAGAGCGTCCAAGGAGTCAGTAAGTTAGAGCCACAGGAGTCCGAACAAAAATGAGGTTAATTATTAGCCTAGTCCTATTAATATTTTTGAGTGCATGTACGACGAGTGTACTTGCACCCACTTTCCGATTGGTTCAAAAAGCACTTACAATTGAGGTAGAACAGACTCAGCAACGACTCAGCCAACAACTCGATTTAAATTTTCAAGGATTTGAAATTCATCGGCTGTCAATTACTCAAGAACAGCCCCTAACCATTCAAAACTTACTAACTTATCGCGTTCGAGGAACCTACGAGCTGACATTCAAGTTACCAAAACGGCAAATAAAGCAGTCCCAAAAACCCTTTGAACTTTACCTACAACTTCAAAAGGAAGGTAAAACTTGGCGTTTACTGCTTCCTGAAAGTGGGATTGAGGGTTCTTGGCGGAGTTATTTAATCAGTGAGCAGTGACCAGTGAGCAGTGACCAGTGAGCAGTGAGCAGTGACCAGTGACCAGTGACCAGTGAGCAGTGACCAGTGAGCAGTGAGCAGTGAGCAGTGACCAGTGAGCAGTGACCAGTGACCAGTGAGCAGTGACCAGTGACTATTACAGGATTCAGTTGGAAAACTATCACAAGCATTTCTGCTTTACTCTTAATTCACAGCAATGATGGGGGTGGGAGCGTAATTGGAGGTATTGCAGAATGTATTTCACTTTTTTTATTGGTTCTAGTATAGGTGTTTTGGTTTCCGTATTGCTGGTTTTTAGCTTACTGCAATGGTTTCACGTGCCTACTGGGAATTTTCTGGATTGGGTTATTGGCGGTGCAAGTTTTTGGTGGTTATTAGCAATTGTCACTGTGCCTTGGAACGTTCATTTTCAAGCTAAAGAAGTGTTGGCGGAGGCTTCGCAATCTACTGATAAAGGCATTCCAGTGGATGAAAAACAGTTGCAGTATGTCCAGATTTTGGCTAAGCGATCGCTTTTGGTTGCCATTGCTTTACACTTACTGTCAGCGATCGCTCTTTATATTCTGGCGGTAACTGGTATTAGTGCAGTTGGTTACATTGGTTCTGGTGCTGCATTGTTATTGACTGGGTTGCGTCCTGCTGTCAGTGCTTATGAGTATCTCTATGCAAGGTTGACAAAGATTCGTCAGGAATGGACATACCCACGTGAAGATATAGTGGAACTTCGTTCTCGCTTCCAAATTCTTGAAGAAACGGTGAAGCGCCTTGAAGAACAACTGAATCCAGAACAGCCTTACTCCCTAGCTGCAAATCAGCAAGTTTACATAGAAGAAACTCGCAGAGAGTTAGCCCGTCTTGCTGCTAATATTGAAGAACTGCGTGCTACTAATCAGACAGAACACGAACGTTTAGCAAGAGAAGCACGACAAGCCGTAGCACAGCTTTCAACTGATGGGCAATTTTTAGACCACGTTCGCGAGATTATTCGTTTCTTCAAGTCAGCCTAGTTACTATATATTCGCAGGTAATGATAATCTGATTTGTATTGTTTCAAATAGCCCCCTTTGGAGGTGGGATACGTCGTTGCATTGGTGAAGCTTTGGCGTTGTTTGAAATGAAGTTAGTTCTCGCCACAATGATATCTCGCTATCAAATGACTTTGGCGAGCCAGACACCAGAGATTCCTCAACGGCGGGGAGTGACTTTAGCTCCAGGTACTAGTGTGAAGTTAGTTTTGAAAGGCAAACGATAATTATGTTAAGAGTTAACGAGGAAGAATATCATCTAGGCGAAGTTGGAGACTGGGTAAAAGAGGTGAGTTAATGGATTGATTGAGTCTGTACTGTTGTTGAATATAACTATCTTCAACTAACTGACAGACAGTAAAGGTAGGTTGTTTGGGTTTACCTATAAACGCTACACCTCCCAATCCTCGATAATCCACAATCCAATACTCAGGGATTCCTAAGAGCGCATATTCCTCGACTTTCCGAGCATAGTCAGTTTCCCAGTTAGTGCTAACCACTTCCACCACTAGTTTAATGGAACGCCCCAGCGTAATTACAGGTTCTCGATCCCAAAGAGGTTCTCTTTCGAGAACAGTTTCATCAAGAACTACAACATCAGGACGACGAGCTGTTGCAGCATCAGCAAAGGGGTAAATTAAGCAAGTGCGCGGAATAAACCAAGGAAGTTTTTCTGCAACAAGGCAAATCCCAATTTGGGTTGCTAGTTTGCCACTTACCGTTTCGTGAGGACCTGTAGGTTCCATGTTAATGAGTTCTCCATCTGCGAGTTCATAGCGGGGATCGTCTCGGTATTGGGAGAGAAAATTTTCTTTGCTAAGTATTTTTGGTGTGATATATGTCATGTTTTTAACCAACTAAGCCGCTTTGTTAACCAAGTTACAGGATTATCTAAAGCTATTTTTAACAAATCTTGATGACGCCGTGAATTCTTCAACAAACGGTCAATGGGTGTCGAGGATAATTACTTGAGACATTCCCAATCCTGTTCTTCAATAACAGGGCTAACTAGATCGCCCAAGGTTCTACCTTTACCTGCAATGGAAGGAGGGGGAGTCCGACGCTTGACTGCTAGTGTGGTATCCTCCAGAATTGTCACAATCACACGAGCAGATGATACTTTCGGTTCTGAAGTTAACCATTTAATCTGACCGTTTTCAAAAATAGCTTCATAACTTTTAAGCATTGTTCTCTCCCGATCCCATACTTTTAAAAATACTGACCTCCTAAAATTAGCCTTTCGGTGTTTTTGTAACCGCTCTAATTCATTATTGCGCGAATGCACGGGCTTTTGCGAGCCGGACAAGGTGTTCTATAGTTAAATAGCGCTCTAGCTCGGCTTCACCTTTCGCGCTCAAGTTTCCTGCTTTATTTTGTGCTAGTAAATCGCTGACACGAGCTTGAAATTCTGGTGAGGGTTTAATCGCCAGAATTTGCTCTGGAGTGGGTTGACTCGCCAACAACGCGACGATCTCTTTCTCATCAACAAAATTGCTAGTCAACTGTTCGCTTAGCAACTCTTGGAGACCACACTCTACTACCTCTGGTAAGCGGTCTTGGAACTGCTGTAGTTGTCGCCCTAGCTCCTCAGATACCTCTACAGTAATTTGCATCATCTAGTCTTATGGCTTTTCCAATGTTTTCCATTAGCTTCAGTTTAGCTATCAACAAAACATTTAGGGAATTAGGGAAATAGAAACTTGACATTTCGACCGGAAATTTAGCGATCGCATTTATGTTCGCTACTTGTAATCGAACTACTTAAGTTAAAGTATGTCAGATAACAAAATCACTCATGCACTCCAATATTAAATGAATATATTAATAATTAATGCATAATTGGTTTTGGCACAAGCTCTAACACTTACAGTAACCCTGCTGACTCATAGAGTCGTTTGAGCATAGCTATAATCTTATTCCCGTATTCCAAATCTGCTGACCACCTTCCTGATAACTGGTCAATTGTTGAAGCAACTCCCCTTGTCACAAACTGAAATCGCGGATCTACGACTTCTTGCACTAAGGGTTCCAAACTTGCGTAGGCTTTCAAATGTTGAATGTGCGCTCGAACACCAATTCTCGCACTCTCAAATGAAGCAGCCTCTGCTCCACCACCAATCGTACCCAACCCAGCAAAATTATTTTGTTCGGGTTTTATATCGCCACCAAATTGTAAAAACTCAGTTTCTAAACACATTTGACAAAAGGCAATATCGTAATTAACTCCCTCCATCATTGCTTCTTCTCTATAAAGTTTTGATAAGTCGGGAAACTGCATTATGGCATTGTCATTGTTATTTCTTAAAAATATTTGCAACTGCACTTCCGATGCATTGCCATGTGACATAATTCTGTCGATTTGACTGGGACAAATTTGTAGAATCGATCGCAAGGATAAAGTGCGACTGCTAGCTTCCCAAGAAATCGCAATACTATGCTCGCGCAATTCAACAGCTTTTACATAAACAACCCGGTGGTAAGTTACACGCCGAACATTGGGTGCTTTGGACAAATCAATTTGCAAACGGTCAACTAAATCGACAGGGATGTAAGCATTACCGTTGATGAGTATTCCTTGCTCCAAGTAATTTTGTCCGTTAATATTGATATGAATTGCTTGATAAGCCGCTTGTTCTTGTCCCGTGTCTGTACCGGGGTCTACTTCCCGACTCCATGAAACCAAACCTTCAGCAATTCCTACAGCAAAGTCGCGACGACGAGTTTGCAGCAAAGTGCGATCGTCTGGACTTGAAAGAAAACCAACTTCCATTAATAAAGAAGGAATGGATATTTGCCGACAAAATGTTAAACTTCCCATACTCGACATGGCGTCTGACTTAACACCCCTATTAGACAATTGAGGAACGCGACGTAGTAGCCCTACAAGTAGTAATTCCGCATGACTCTTGCGGTCTTCATTATTAGTGATATAAAATACACTAGCTCCGCGTACAGAGGGATTACTAGCTGCATCGCAATGAATTTCTAAAGCTACATCTTTTTGATGAGCGCGGGAATCGATCCAAACAATCGTCTGCTGAGCGCTCAAGTCATCGGGAACTGTAAAAACTTCAAAATTACGTGCTCTTAGTTCTGAGACAATCAGGTCTCGCAGGAGAATCATCTCTTTTGCTTCATTGGTACTTCCGGCTGTTGAAACCAGGTCAATACCGGATGCTTTTTTACCTCCGTGAGCTGCTGATAGAAAAATACGTCCCATAATTTAGTCCTGCTTCCTATATAACGATATTTTCTTCTTTTTGCCAAGCGCAGTTCCACACCAATGAATATAATATCGATTGAGACCAGTGACCAGTGACCACCTGACCAGTGATTAGTGACCAGTGACCAGTGACCAATATGTACATCCCTCGCTTGCACCCAGATACAATTGATGAAGTTAAGCACAGATCTGATATCTATGATGTCGTATCAGAACACGTTGTTTTACGCAAGCGCGGGAAAGATTATGTAGGTTTGTGTCCTTTCCACTCGGAAAAAAGTCCTAGCTTCACTGTTAGCCAAACTAAGCAAATGTACTATTGTTTTGGCTGTCAAGCTGCAGGAAATGCTATTAAGTTCTTGATGGACTTGGAAAAGCGCTCTTTTGGTGAAGTTGTACTCGATCTAGCACGGCGTTACCAAGTCAGCGTCAAAACTCAAGAACCCGAACAATGGCAAGAATTGCAACGTCAGGTTTCTCTGCGGGAGCAACTGTATGAAGTCCTTGCTGTAGCAGCACAATTCTATCAGCACGCTCTTAAGCGTAGTGGCGATAATGCAATGCAGTATTTGCAGTCTAAACGCCAATTGAAAGAAGACACAATTCAGCATTTTGGTTTTGGATACGCGCCTGCAGGTTGGGAAACTCTTCACCGTTATTTGGTCAATGATAAAAAGTATCCCGTACAATTGGTTGAAAAAGCAGGTTTGATTAAACCTCGCAAAGAAGGAAATGGTTATTATGATGTGTTTCGCGATCGCATCATGATTCCCATTTGCGACGTACTCGGACGTGTCATTGGTTTTGGTGGTAGAACTTTAGGAGATGACCAACCGAAGTACTTAAATTCTCCAGAGACAGAAGTCTTTTTCAAGGGAAAAACTTTATTTGCTCTCGACAAAGCCAAAGCAGCGATCGCTCAACAAGATCGAGTTGTCGTTGTTGAGGGATATTTTGATGCGATCGCTCTCCATGCAGCTGGTATTACCAACGCTGTTGCTTCCCTCGGTACAGCCCTAAGTATAGAACAAGTCCGCGCCTGCTTGCGTTATACCGAATCCAAACAATTAATACTGAATTTTGATGCTGATGCGGCGGGGATAAATGCTGCTGAAAAAGCCATAGGAGAAATCGCCAGGTTAGCATACAGTGGCGAAGTTCAGTTAAGAATTCTCAATATACCTGATGGCAAAGACGCCGACGAATACTTACTCAAAAGTAGCTCGGAAGATTACAAACAACTCCTAGCCGATGCTCCTCTTTGGCTTGATTGGCAAATTCGGCAAATGACAAAAGACCGAGATTTAAAGAAAGCGACTGACTTTCAGCAAGTGTCGCAACAAATGGTAAAATTACTGAAAAATATAGGGAATACTGATACACTCAATCATTATGTTTCTTCGTGTGCAGAAATTCTAGCTCAAGGAGATGCTAGATTAGTACCCCTACGAGTAGAAAATTTACTGTCTCAAATTCCAGCGTTATCGACGAAAAAAGCAGTAGCACCTAAATTATACAAACCGCAAGACAGACAAATACAGCGATCGCATCCAGAAGAAAGTGCAGAGTCACAGGATAACGTTTCTATTGCTCTTACTCCAGAACAAATTCTTTTAGAACAAGCAGAGGCTTTATTACTACAAATTTACTTGCATTATAAAGAATATCGTCAAGCTATTATTGCAGCATTAGACGAGCGAGATTTACAATTCAGCCTTTCCCATCACCGATTTCTCTGGGGACAAATTTTAGAAATTCCAGATAAAATAGAACACGATTTATTATCAACTGTACAAGATAGATGTCTGGAATTTCCTGAAGAAATAGAATTAGTCGCTCACTTATTTCATTTAAATGAGAAAACTCAAAAAGAAATATTACTACGCCATGAAAAGTTGATTCAAGCTGCTACTGCTTCTATGGAAACGGTCATGAGAGAGAAACGTTACCGATACTTTCGAGAACTTTTCGATAAAACCGATCCTGAAGCAGAACCAGAAAAATGGCAATCATATTATCAAGCTTTCTACACTGAAAAAATGCGGCTCCAAGAACTAGATCGCCAACGTCAATTTACCATATCAGATTTATTGTAATTTGATTACTGGTCACTGGTTACTGGTCACTGGTTACTGGTTACTGGTTACTGGTCACTGATAAGTTGTTCAATTTCAACGTAAAACTTGTCCATCCATTAAGACTTTCAACTTCAATAGTTCCTTGCAATTGTTCTGTCAGCTTTTGTGCTAAAGCTAGCCCTAAACCAGTCCCTGGTTGTTTTTTAAATTCAGAACTACGAACTCGGTAGAACTTATCAAAAATCTTTGGTAACGCTGTGGCAGGAATTTCTGTTGAGTTACTAATAGTAATAGATGTCAATATATCGTTCTGAGCGCTAACAGCAATTTCACCACCTATAGCAGTGTATTTGCAAGCATTGTTCAATAATTCTCCCACGATTCTTGTCAAACAGGTATTATCGGAAATTAAGGGTGGTATTTCAGGAGGAATAGTCAGTTTGAAAGTTTGTTGATTTTCTTGAATACGGGCAGAAAATCCATCCACAACGTGTGGTAACCAAGATTGTAATTCTAACGATTCGGGATTGAAATGACAAGTTGTTCCTAATTCTGCTTTCTGCAAATCTAGCAAATCGTTGATTAAAGTCATCTCACGATCGCACTCGGCTTTTAGTATATTGATATACTGCTGACCGTGCTCAGCGATACCTGTATTTTGCAATAATTGAATTGCCATTCTAATATTAGATAGAGGAGCACGCAATTCATGAGACACAATCGATAAAAACTCGTCTTTAAATTGATTGATTTCTGATAATTTCGCTAACACTTGCTCTTGTTCGAGGTGTTTTTTGCTTGCTTCACTAGCTAAATTTCGCTCTGTCATATCTCGGAAAATGACAATTACGCCAATAAGATTGCCTAGCTCATTGACTATAGAAGCCTGACAATATTCAATTTTAATTTCTCGATTCTCTCCGTTAATCAGAGTTGTTTCTTCTAATAAAAATGCTTTATCTTCTTGAAGAGATTCTGATATTATATTGTTTATTTTGTCCCTTTTTATAGGAACAATATGAAAAATTTCTGATAAATTTTTACCGAATGCTTCTTCCTGTCGGTATCCCGTAATTTTCTCTACAATAGGATTTATAAACGTGACTAACTGTTGGCGATCGCAAACAATTACGCCATCACTTATCCTAGTAACAGCAGTTACTAATCCTTTCTGATTTTCCTTGAGTTGCCTTTCTTTCTTGTGCTTGCTCAGAGCTATTTCAATCGTCGCGTGTAATTCTTTTTCTTTAAAAGGTTTGAGCACATAACCAAATGGTTCTGTTAAACGCGCTCTTTCTAAAGTGTTATCATCTGCATAAGCTGTCAGATAAATAATTGGAACGTCAAAATGAGATTGAATTTCTTTGGCAGCTTCAATCCCATCTATATTCCCTTTTAATCGAATATCCATTAATATAAGATCGGGACTAATTGTTTCAGCTATTTGGATTGCTTCTTCTCCTGAAGCAGCAATAGCAGGTACGTGATAACTCAGTTTGAGTAAACGTTTTTGTAAATCTTTGGCAACTATTCCCTCATCTTCTACCACTAAAATTGTTGTCCTTGTCATTTTTTTCTCCAATTTAAATTTTTCTCCAACAAAGGAAATACGATCTTTACTTCGACTCCATCATTGTAATTTATTTTAATATCTCCTGATAACTGATTTGTTAAAGCATCTACTAATTGCAACCCTAATGATGTTGTATTTTTTAAATCAAATTCTGAAGGTAAACCAATACCATTATCACGAACTGTCAGATTCAATATATTATTTTCTGTATGAAGTTGTATAGAAATTTCTCCTGTTCCACCTTTAGGAAAAGCATATTTTAGGGAATTTGAAACAAGTTCCGTGATAATCAACCCACAAGGGATAGCTGCATCCAAGCTTAATAATATACGCTCGACATTGACTATGAGTGAAATGACATTTGTATTAACTTCATAAGAACTAAATAAACTAGCTACTAAATCTCTAATATACTCACTAAAGTCAATCCTTGCTAGATCTTGCGATTGGTACAGTTTTTGGTGGATCAAAGCCATAGATTCAATTCGCATTTGGCTTTGTTGGAATATTTCTAGGTCATCTTTGTCCTTAATATACTCTGATTGAAGATTAAGCAAACTAGAAATGACTTGTAAATTATTTTTAACTCTATGGTAAATTTCTTTTAAAAGAACATCTTTTTCCAGCAAAGATGCTTGAATTTGTTCTTGTGCCTGCTTGTGTTCGGTAATATCAACGCAAGAGCCAATATAGCCAGCAAAAGTATGATTCTCGGTATAGTGTGGAATACCCGTATCTAATATCCATCGGTATTCACCATCCTTTTGTCTTAGTCGGTACTCCATCTTAAAGCTTTGCCGAGCATCAAAAGCTTTGGTACGGGTAAGAAAACAACGCTCTCGATCGTCAGGATGAACTGATTGTAGCCAGCCGCGACCAATTTCTTGTTCGATTGTTCTTCCAGTAAACTCTAGCCAAACTTTATTAAAGTAATTACAGAGTTTATCGATATCAGAGACCCAAATCATGATAGGGGCTGTGTATGCTATGAGGCGAAACCGTGCTTCGCTTTCCTGCAACAGTATCTCTCGCTGCTTGTACTCTGTAATTTCTACCTGCAGCGATTTGTTAAGTTCTATTAAATCGGCTATCTGTTGTTGAAATTGTGCCTCTAGTTCGTTACGGGCTTCTTCGAGTTGAGATAGAGTGGTCGAAGTTGAGGGTTTAGGCAATAAAAAGACAAACCGTACAGCAATAACAGCTGAAACCATAGCAGTCAAGATTTTGAGAAAACTTGAGAGCCAGGAGCTAGGATGCCATAGCGTCCATACTTCTATTAAATATGATGTATCAAAAGCGATCGCGAACATACACAATTCCACTGCCGAAGAAAAACTTAACTAAATGTAAACACAGCATGAAGCTTAGAAACAAAGTGTTATAAATAAAAATTCGGGAATGGTAACCTATGAATTTTCATCTTTTCTAGGGCTTATGCAAAGCGTAAAAATACTGATGCCAACGCCTCGTCTTGGATCGTAGTTGGATATTAGCTTACGGATATAAGGAGACAAGGGGGACACCGAAGACAAGGAGGAATTAACTTCTAGCCCCTCACAAATGACAAATGACCAATGACAAAACTCTTTATGAAATATTACTTAACGAGAATTGTTGCGATCGCGGCTCTATTACTATCTTCTGCTTGTGGTTCTTCTATCAAATCCGGAGAATCATCTCATAACGGACATTCAACGGAACAGACACATGATGGAGACAGTTCCACAACTCAGGCAAAATTAACGGCTCCTAAAAATCTAGCTCAGAATCAGCCTATGTCTTTAGTTATCGATGTTCGAGACTCTCAAGGAAAAGCCGTTACAAATTTTGACACTTTTCAAGAAAAGACTATGCACGCGATCGTAGTGAGGGATGACTTGCAATCTTTCGCTCATGTTCATCCCGAATATAAAGGAAATGGACGTTTCGAGGTGAGTACAACTTTTCCTACAGCAGGTGAGTATAAAATTTTTAGTGATTACAAACCATCCGGACAAAAAGAACAAGTTTCCCTCATGACACTGAACATTCCCGGTTCAGTTCCACTTCCCAAGGATTTAGAGAAGTTTAACACAACCAAGATATTAAATGATGTTAAAGTCAATTTAAAATTATCTGAACCGAATCCCAAGGTTGGTAAAGAAGTCACCTTAACCTTCGATCTTAAGCAAACTGCAAATAATCAACCAGTTAAGGACTTACAACCGTATTTGGGAGAAAAAGAGCATTTAGTTATCTTAAAAAGCTCATACCCACTTTCGACATCAGATTACATCCATGCTCATGCTCTTAAAAAGACTGGTGATGGACAGATCGCTTTCAAGACTACTTTCCCGCAGCCAGGAACTTATAAACTGTGGGTTCAGTTTAATCGCGATGGCAAAGTTGATACTGCTGATTTTTGGGTGAATGTTTTATGAATAGCAAACTAGTCCATACTCTAATCGAAATTATTCGTTCTCTTTCTCCAGAGGAACGCAACGTTTTGACACAAGAACTATTGTTTGATGATTCTGAACCATCAAATCAAGAAATAATAAAACTTGCAGAAATGGGAAGCTCATTTAATTTTTTGAATGATGAACCAGATATTTATACATTAGAAGACGGAGAACCTGTCTAATACCTATTAAAATTAATGAAATAATGGATACTATTTTGATTGATGATTCCGGATTTTGATGAAAATGGAAACCTCCCACCTGGGATACATTTCTGTAATTGGAATGAGTTTAAAAAGAGGTTTGGTTATACGCGCAATCGCAAACAGATGATTCAAGGTATGGAAATAGTAATGACAGATTTGAAAGCAGCTGGTTGTCGGACTTTTTATATTAATGGTTCCTTTGTGACAAACGAACCATTGTCCAACGATTTTGACGCTTGCTGGGATAGAGATGATGTAGATATAGAATACCTGAGAGAAAAATCACCACTAATCTTAAAGTTTTATGATAGTACCGCACAAAAAGCTAAGTATAAAGGAGAAATTTATCAATCAGATCGACCTGTAGATGAGTCTACAATATCAATAGAATTTTTTCAACGCGATAGAGAACAAAATCGTAAAGGTATTATAGCTATTAACTTATTGGAGTGGGAACTATGATTAAAAACGACAAGCAATTAGCATATTCCAAGGAATGGGCTGAGAAGTTTGCCGAGGCTAACCGCAAATTAAGAACTAACGTAGAAAAGCGATTAAAAGACCCGGATGGTTGGCAGTTGAGCCAAGATTCTAACAATGCACTACGACAAAAACTCATAGATGAAATTGTCGAGTATGAAACATTAGTTACTCACCCTCCCACAAACCCATTGGTACTTGAGATTTCAGACATGAACGATTTACCTAACTTACTGATTAAAGCAAGAATTGCCTTCAAACTGACTCAACAAGAGCTAGCAGTATTAAGCGATCGCACACCCGAGCAAATCAAAGCTTTTGAAGAAAAAAACTATCATAATGCTAGCTTTCTCGACTTTCTTACAATTAACAAAGTATTAGGAATTCAAATTATTAATGGCAAATTTGTTGCTCAATTAGATGATTTTTACAAGCAAGAACTCATGACTGTACGTCAAGAGGCAAATTTAGATAGTAACATGAAGGCTGCTTCTTAACAGCCGTGCAATAGTAAAGTGAATACTACTGACTTTTGGGTAAATGTTTCATCAAGGATAAAGGATGAAGTATGAATTTTTCATCCTTTATCCTTGATACTTTATCTTTTAAAGAGGTTGTGCTGGGGCTGACTTTGGATTTATCCCACCTTGTCCTACTTCAAATTGGCTCATCATGTCGTGGTCTTCGTGAACCATGTTGTGGCAGTGGTACATATATTTACCTGTTTGAGGTTTGAATCTGCCAATGATTCGTACTGTTTCGTTTTCACCAACATAGAACACATCCTTCAAACCCCGCTCGTAAGGAAAAGGTGGCGTTCCATTGCGATCGAGAATTTGAGCATCAATGAGGTGAAGGTGAACTGGATGAAACCAAAGACCGGAAGGATTATGCAGTCTCCAAATTTCCACCTCTTCTAGTTGTGGGTTGGCATCGACTCGATTTGGATTCCAACCGTTACCGTTAATGACCCATACACTATTCACATGGTCAAATGTGAAGTCGCGGGTTCGCACTGCTGAGGATTCCGATAGAAATTGAATATTGCGTAATGTACTAGGAATCGAACTGTTGTCACTTTCAGAACGCACCACATCAAAGCGCATGATGACATTTGTGTTTCCAAAATTGTCATTGTTGGGAAGTCCAAGATTTTGCAGTACAACCTGAGATCCAAGTGGATATTTAGAAAAATCGATGATTATGTCATATCTTTCTGCCATTGCAAGACGCATATCCTGAGTATTGACTGGTGCAGCCATTAATCCTGCATCCGTTCCAATGATAGTAAAGCTATCACCTGTACTCAGAGCAAGCCTGTAAGAGCGAGAAATTGATGCGTTTAATACTCGAAAACGATATTTACAGTTTGCAACTTCCATACGAGGCCAAGGAACACCATTGACTGTAATGACTTCCCCCATTAAGCTGTGCTGTCCTTGGTCGTCAAAAATGAGTGAACCATCAGAGGCGAATTGTTTATCGTGAATAATCAGAGGAATGTCGCGATCGCCTTTCGGGAGTTGCAAACTGAGCTCTTCATTATCTTGAACGATATACATTCCAGCCAAACCCATATAGACATTTCGAGAAGTTTGACCGAGGGCGTGGTCGTGATACCACAAAATGGCAGAAGTAGGATTGGGATAGACATAATCTTTGTAGTACCCCGGAGGAATCAAATCCTCAGCATAACCATCATACTGAGGTAACGATGGCATACCATGCAAGTGAACTGAAGTATTTACGTCAAGATTGTTGATATATCTAATAATTGATTGTCGATCTCTTCTTTGTATAATTGTGGAACCAGGAAACGTACCGTTGTATCCCCAAATCTCCGTTGTTCTCCCCGGTAATATTCCTACTTGAGCCTTCTGCATCACAATTTGGTAATAGTCAGTCGTCGAATCGCTACTGACAGGGTTTAACACGGGTGGTATATGGAAGGGTAGTGTAAACGGTTCAACTCTTTCATCAGTTCTTTGAGCGTATCCCCGATACTGAAGCCCCACGGGAAGCAAAAGCGAACCCCCCGCAAGCGCTGCAATCTTCAGCGCTTTACGCCTGCTTATTCTTTTCATGGTTAAATATTCCTTGGTTAATTGTTATGTAAGCGATCGCTGATTAGGAGGCGCTTACAATTTGCTCTACTAACAAGCGATCGGAAATTTTATGTAGTGTAATTATTTCAGAAAAAATATAACATGATGCTTAAGTAACTTTAAATAATAGGAATAAATATTACGTATTCTTGAAAGAAATAACCGAAGACAAATTTGAATAAAAGTTAAATTTTGATTATTTTTATACTACTTATCTCCTCCAAAAAAAATTAGCGGTTCTCACTTAAATGAAGAACAGATTTATCCGCTACGGGCTGCTACAGGCTGCGGTTCCAGAACTTACAATTTTTTCATAGTTTTAATTAAAATTTATTGAAATAGAAAAAATTCTTGAAGTTATATAAATAATTATTTTCAATAGAATTGAGTCATATTTTTACGTTTTATGAATTGTTTATTTTTCAAAAAAATACACGTAAAAATACTTATGATTTCTTGACGACACTAACATCCACCCACTCCATTGGTTTCTTCATCTAAAGAAACAACATCATGAAACCGGGTATAGTTAATACAGCGTCTGCCATCCTTTGTTTTACCTAAAATATCAGCCAACTTCATATTCCAAACAATTTCCTCTGATATATAGGAGTGACGGGCGTGGATGGTTTGAGAAACAGTTTCATCAATCCCTGTGAAAGTCATTACCACTTCCATTTCATCTTCTACCATCTCCTCAGATGTCACTCCATAAAGAGGACTATTCTCATCAATAACGTGCATGACTGTCCAAGTTAAAGCAAAAAGTGGCGACTGACTGCGAATAAGAGGCATATCATAAAACCGCCGCATTACGTCACCTTCTTTGCTAATTTCAGTCCGTGCTAAAGTCACCTTAACTTGTGCTTCTAAAATCCAGTTTTCTCGTTCGTTAGCAACTCGAAACATGAAAGTTGGAGCATCATTATACGGTGTAATAACCGCAATATTGCTAAATAAGACTCTGGCTCTAGGAAGAGAAAATCGCGCAAACATTAACCCACTTCCGATGGCTAAGCCTATCAATCCTAGTAGCGATTCAACTGTGACTAAAAAATTCGTATATGCTGTTTTAGGATACATTGCCCCATAGCCAATGGACGCCATTGTTTGGACGCTAAAAAAGAAGGCATCAAAAAAGTTACCTGGACGTGCATTTTCTATACCATCGCCTCCAAGAATATACGCCAAGGCAAATAGAGCATTGGCTATGATATATCCCAAGCTGATGAGTAATAAAGTGTAATACCAAGGAAGAGTGAGTAGCAAATGGTACGGATCGTGCCAATGTTTGTGAGACATTCCTTTACGCACGACGTTGAAATTTCCATGCCGATTCACCATGCGGGGATTGACTGGGGCTTTTCGACGAGTTGTTTTCATTGAGTTAAATAGGTAGCAAGAACATTCCCGTAATGAATTTATCAAAAATTTATCAGTTATTAGAAAATTACTCGCCTTTTTCCACTGCACCCAAAGCCTTTAAAGAAGCTTTCTCAGCATCTGTCAGACCAGTGATATTTGTAATTTCCATACGTTCGTAAAGGCGATCGGATTTAAGAGGTCGCAATCGGCTACACTTTTGAACATCCCAAAGTTGAATGTTCTCATCTTCACTACCACTTGCTAAAATCCGACCATCAGTACTAAATGCGACAGAACGGATTGCTGCTGTGTGTCCTCGTGTCAGGGTATCCAGACAAAGACCTGTGTTGACTTGCCACAGTTTAACTGTTGCATCACCGCTTCCGCTTGCAAGGGTTTGCCCATCGGGACTAAAAGCTACTGAGTAAACTTGTTTGCTGTGTCCTTCCAGAGTCTGGAGACATTTTCCTGTCTTAATGTCCCAAAGCTTAACCGTTTGGTCTTCGCTACCACTTGCTAAAAATTGCCCGTTGGGACTAATTGCTACCGACCAAATCAAATCTTTATGCTTGTTTAAAGTGTCAAGACATTCACCAGTGTGAAGATCCCAAATCTTGACCGTACTGTCAGCACTTCCACTAGCCAGTGTATTACCATCGGGACTAATTGCTACCGTCCAAACCCAATGGGTATGCCCTTCTAAAACTCTCAAACACTCACCTGTGTGAGAATCCCAAATTCGTACTGTTTTGTCTTCGCTGCTACTTGCTAAAACTCGCCCGTCCGAACTAAAAACAACTGTCCAAACCCAGTTTGTATGACCTTTGAGCGTTCGGATGCATTTGCTGTTACTAATGTTTGTAATATCCCAGAGTTTGATGGTATTATCACCGCCTGCACTTGCAAGAATTTGCCCATCAAGGCTAAAAGTAACGGAACGCAAGCGTCCTTGATGTCCTTTTATGGAATAACACTCACTCGTACTTAATTTCCATAACTTGACTGTTGACTCATCACCACCACTTGCTAAGATTTCGTTATTAGGACTAAATGCAACTGAATAAACTCCACGGGTGTACGCTTGCAAAACATACAAACAATTTCCTGTTTCTGTGTCCCACAGTCTTGCTGTTTGATCGTCACTACTACTAATTAGAGTACGTCCATCGGGACTAGATGTAAATGCGATCGCCCAAACTTGACTGTTGTGCCCTTCTAAAGTTCTCAAACATTCACCCGTAGAAACATTCCAAATTTTAATAGTGCGATCTTCTCCGCAACTTGCAAGAGTTTTTCCATTTGGACTAAAGCGTACCGAATAAACTATTTTCTGATGACCAATAAACGTTGTTAAGTATTTTTCTTGCTTCACATCCCAAAGTCTAACTGTTCGGTCTTCACCGCTACTAGCCAACAGTTGACCGTTGGGACTGAAAGCAACAGAGTAAACCTCACCCTTGTGACCTTCTATCGTTTTTAAGCATTCATCAGTGTTAATATCCCAGACTTTAATCTTACCGTCAGCGCTAGCACTTGCTAAAATACCATAGTCAGTAGGGCTAAAAGTGACTGACCAAACCCAATCTTTATGACCATTCAAGGTTTTTATGCATTCGCCTGTAAGAATATCCCATATTTTAATGCTTTCGTCTTCACTCCCACTCGCTAAAATCGAGCTTTTGGGTTGGAAAGCAACACTATAAACTTTATTCTTGTGTTCGGTTAGGGTTCTCAAACACGTACCTGTATGTACATCCCACACTTTGATAGTGTAGTCTGCGCTACCACTTATCAAGAATTGATTATCTGCACTAAAGGCAAATGCCCAAACCCAAGCGGTGTGTCCTCTAAAAATACGAATTTGTTGAATATCGGCAGTCCGCCACAAACGGACTTCTCCACTAATTGTACCAATAGCAAAGTACTCTCCGTTAGGGCTGAATCTTACTGAAACCAGACTCGACATTGTTTCAGTAAATACCGAACCAGTTAAGTCAGAATTTGTAAAGCTAGTATCCTGTAATTTAACGTTCTTGAGATAGGCTTGCCAAATAGTTAAGTCGGAAAAATCACGTCCGCTAAGATCGATTTGAGTTTTGTCGATCTGAATTTGGCGCAATAAATTGATTAAGTTCCCGGCTGCATATCCCTTTTTTAGGGGATGGTATTTCTGCAAACTAGCTAACATTCTACGTAGGTGAGGCTCTAATTGGTTGCCAAAAACATTTAGTAGTTTATTTTTTAAAGGTTCCAGAATTAGTTTTTCCTGAGTTTTATGGATATATTCGAGAGATCTCGCCTTCATCAAGGGATAAGCGTTCAAGAATTCGTTAGTTCTTGCTTGGCGGATTTCTTCAAAAGCTCGCTCTATGATTCTTTCTGTAACGTATTCCATCACCACAGATTGTTGACGAAATCTACCCGAACCTGATTCTTTTTCTATTAGCGATCGCCTTAACAAAGACTCCACAGCTTCTAACACTCTAGTTGCAGGTTCTGAAGTAATTAAATTGGCTTTTAATCCTGTAAACGAAATATATTTGCGATGAATCGCCAACCAGTACATCAGTTGTTTTTCTAATTCTGACAAGCGATTGAACTGTTGGTCTAAAAGAGACCGAATATCACCATAAACTGCTGTTTCTTGGTAAATTTGGTTTAAAAACTCACAAACATTATTACTAAATAAGTCATAAACAGTGGTAGCGACGATCTTTAGAGCGAGTGGATTACCAGAGTACCGCTCGACTAATTCCTTCAACTGTTCATCCGAACAAGAAAACCCCTTATCTTTCAACATTGCCTTCGCTTCTTCCAAATTCAGCCCCAAAAGGTGCAATACCTTAACGGGTAAATTTTTCCCTTCCAATATGGCAACTTGCTTGGGCTTTTCTCTACCAATCAGCAACAAACAACTATCATGCCCTGCTTCAGCTATTTTTTTAAAGAAATAGCCATACTTTTCATGCCCTTCTTCATACTCGCCCGCCCTTTCATATACTCTACCTTTACCACTGCGAAGCACGGTTTCCACTTTATCTAAAACGATCAAACAACGGTGTTCTCGCAAAACATTGATTAACCGTAATATTTTGCTATTGTCGTTATCCGGTAACTCGTGTTCTGGATCTTTAGGTAGAAAACGGAGTAACTGTGTGAGAAGCTCGCCTATAGGTGGAGCATTGTTTAGCGATCGCCATATAAGATAATCAAAACTTCCCCGTACTTTTTTAGCAACTCGTGCTGCTAAGACGGTCTTACCTATACCTCCTATTCCCAAAACTGCTACCATACGACAGCGTTGAGAATTCTCACCTACAATCCACTGTTCTAACTTAGCAATTTCTTCTTCGCGACCCCAAAAACCATCTACATCAACAGCTTCACCCCAATCCTCTTGAAGTATCTTACTAGCAACTGGATTTGTATTTGCTTGATTTTGATATTGAGCTACTAGTTGTTGTTTGAGATTGTTAAGTTTTTTGTTTCCACTTCCCTCTATACCAAATTTCCGATAGCTTTCTCCCAATCTTTTTCTCACTGCTGCTTGCGAAATTTCCAACTTAGAAGCTATTTCGGTACCTGAAAAATTATCTAGTGCCAACAATAGAGCGTCTAACTCTGTTTTAGTAACACCAGATCTGGTTGCTACCTCTACGATAAAAGTTTCTGGAAGCTGAGACATATTGGTAGCGTTTTCCATACGATCTTTACTCCATACATATAATAGTATGTGAGACAAACTTTTGATAACAGTGACCAGTGACCGGTAGGTT
Organism: Scytonema hankhaensis NUACC26; assembly: GCF_045865695.1. Lineage (NCBI taxonomy): Bacteria > Bacillati > Cyanobacteriota > Cyanophyceae > Nostocales > Scytonemataceae > Scytonema > Scytonema hankhaensis. The sequence continues at coordinate 50,132 of NZ_BAACAP010000241.1, read as the reverse complement.
GGGTTGAGGAACGAAACCCAACATTGTAACCAGTTACCAATAAATATCTATACTTATAAATAGGAGATTTGAGCGTCAGTTTTACCCCACCCTAACCCTCCCCTTGGAAAGGGGAGGGAACTGGAAATCTAGTTTCCCCCCTTTATAAGGGGGGATTAAGGGGGGTAAGTTTAACTTGTGTGTACACCGTAGCCTTTCCAAGGGGGGACTAAGGGGGGTAATTTCGACTTGTGTGCATAGCACAGAGAGGACAGTTATTTCCCTGGTTACTGGTCACTGGTCACTGATTATAGCAACGTGAGAAAAAACGCTAGACAAACTACAGAAGAATTTACAGTACCTATATCTTAAGGTAGATATAAGTCTAAATACTTGTCAGAACAAAAAAATATATAGTATATTACAAAAAAGTTATATATATGTGAGGTAACAACATTCAAAGTGTTTCCTTGGGACATACATAATTTGCAGCTTTCCACCCATAGATTAAATAACTGTAGTCGCGATAAGTCGGGTTCGGCTTGCGCTAAGAGCGATTGGCACTCAACGTTACGGAGGAACTGGTATGACCTTCTCACGCTCAAGATTTCCTGAATTCTTCAGTGATTCTCATGGAATTAAAATGCACTTGAAGTTTGAAGACAAACCTCTGGACGCATTGCCGATTCGACTGCAAGATGAAGGAAAAATTGATATTATTCCAAGACAAACCTGCTCAATTGAATTGCATCCAGTTTTTTCTCACCTTAACTTTTTACTCATTGAAACCCTATCAGTGACACAACACGGGGAGTTTATTATCCGCAGCAAAAAAGGCAACTACGAAACTATCGTTGAACTGGGCGGACACATTAGCCAACGCTATCATCTTAGTACACAAGAACTAGATAAAATTCAGCAGACTTACGAAAAAGTGCTGGAAAATTGGGTGGGATGGAGGCTCAGCCACAAAAATCGTTCTTGAAGACAGCGTAGGTCAGCACAATTAAAGTTAACTAGTGAGGATCGTCATTGGTCAAGTGTCATTCGTCATTGGTAAGGATTTCCGGTAGATCTACATATTGTAATGTAGTTCTGTTTATTTCCACCTAGCTACTTATAACAGTTAAGAAAACTGACAGCTTGGGCAGAATTTAAAATACAACTAAATATTTGTAGTTATTGAAACATATGGCTTTCAAGAAACAAGAAGTTTTCAAGCCGGTAGGGTGATTCAACCACTCACCGACTTTTTTGTTTAAGTAGGGCAGAGGGAAGTACCGATGAAAGAATTTCACCACCAATATGAAAAAACGTTTAAATCACTTTTACACTGAGGGTAGCATCATGAATAACGATCGCCACAGCCGTTTACTTGACTTGGCTTCTATATTCCTCAAATACTTTTTCCTATTTCTATTTGGGTTTGCGATCGCTTACGTGTTATCACTAAGTTTTGGAGCAGCAAACATTGCTTTTTTTCTCTTAAGATTTGCGCTCGGCAGTGTTTGGCGGTTAGCGCTTCTCTTGTTTTGTTTAATAGCAACAACAGTTATTGTTGAATCGATACGCTAGAAACACCAACCCGTGCTATTCTAAAATCTCTCCAACTGCTACGCTACCACTAGTAATAACCCGTGCCAACACACCAGTTTGCGTATGTTGAAAATTCTTTTTTAGCAGAGGAAGCAAGGCAGTGTCTCTCTCTCCCGTTTCAGGATTTACCTCTATATTTAAGCACCGACCGATTCGGTCTGTAACAACAATTCGGGCTGTACCGAGTTGCATTTCTTTTCCCAACCAATCAAATTCTCCCCAAGCAGGAACGCCATCTAAAACAATATTAGGACGGAAACGACGCACATCTACCAAACGACCTGCTAACTCGCTCAAGTTATCAATAGTGGCTTGACTCACTAAAGAAATGTGTACTGCTTCTCTGTCTGGATAGCGAGTTTTGCCAAAATCTCCTACAACTTTTATGGGTGTGCGGTGTGGATGTCTGGCGGTTTGACTGGGATAAATTCCTGCTAAGTATCCGGTGAAAAAACTACCAATGCGATCGCGTCCCATTAAGCTATGTGTATCGGCTACTAATAATTCCTCTTCTTTACGCCTGACTGTCAAAGTTCCTGTTTCTGGCTCATAAGAACAATTAAGTGCTGCTAGTCCCGACCAATCATTTTGCATGGCAAAGTGATGCTTCTTCATCCACGGGACTGTTGTGGGTTCAAGGTATTTGTCCCCATCATCAAACATTAAGGCAAAAGCCCTATCTCCCGGTATACCATGCCCGGAACGCAACTCAATGCGATCGCATTTCTGGGGACTCAATCCTTTAAATGGGTGAACAAATAACTGTTTGACGCAAATCATTTTAGTGAGTAGGGGGTAGGGATTAGTAGGTTCTAATGCACGGGCGAGACGCCCGTACCACAAGAGCATAGTTTAGTTCATTTATTTGAAAACTGTAGATAATTATTGGTTGGTGGTGGTTGGAGTTGTGAGACTGCGGAAATATAAACCTCCAACTGTCACTATAAACACGACATATCCAATCGCTTGTACGAGATAGAAATGTTCTCTGTAGCCAAACAAAGATTTAAGCACAACACCAGGAAACTCTCGGTCGGGAAGAAGATGAGAAGTGTCCCACACCATAGGACCGAGAATGCAAGAATGGGTTTCGGCAAAGCGATCGTAATAGAAACAAAGACTTTCAGAAGCAGGATTGCTCGCAGAAAAAGCTCCTGTGGCGCGATCGAACTTAAGTAACGCTGTTGCAACTAACCCAGCTACGATCGATACCAATAAAACACCCATGACCTGGAAAAACTGCCAGATGTTAATCTTAACACCTAACTTAAACAACAGCACACCTACAATCGCTGCCACTATGATACCAGCAATAGCACCAACGGTAGGAATAAGACCTTGTTGAAAGTTAGCAGCAATAAATAGCACAGTTTCAAAGCCTTCACGGACAACAGCAATTAAGATAAGAGTAAAAACACCCCATCCAGCATTTGAGTCTTGTTTTAAGGTATTGGAAAGCGATCCCTCAACTTGAGCTTTCATGAATTTTGCTTGTTTGGTCATCCAAATCAGCATCCAACTAAGCATCACAATCGCCAATACACTAAATACACCTTCCATCAACGGTTTAACTACGGGTGTATACTGAGGATTAATTGCGGTCAGAGCTTGAATAACCCACGCGAACAGAAAACCAATCAGTGCGCTGATAGCAACACCAGTCACGATACCAGCATAAACCCATGGATTAAGGCGAGATTGTTTTGCTTTATCTAGTAAAGCCAGTACAATCCCAACCACAAGGGCTGCTTCCACTCCTTCTCGTAGTGTGATGACAAAAGTAGGTAGGGCAGAACTAATATTCATGGAATAAAGAAATTGATTCAGAATTTAAAGGCTTCTACATAAAAAATATCTTAAAATTGCTGGAAATTTCTTGTGGTACGGGCTTCTAGCCCGTCATTCACAAAGTACGGGCGAGGACGTCCATACCACAAGATGAGATGATTTGCATTGGTGTTGGGTTTCGTTCAAATATTGGGTTTCGTTCAAATGTTGGGTTTCGTTCAAATGTTGGGTTTCGTTCCTCAACCCAACCTACTGATAAAAACCCCTTAACAACCGCCGAATTCGGTCATTAAGGGGGTACATTCAAAACTGGGAGAAATAAAATGCCATATGTTGTGCTAAAAGAACGCTATTTGAGAGAAAGTTGTTTAATGACTGACCTCCTCTTTAATTAAATAGTTGATATGGGGTTTAAAAAGATCCCTCTGTTGTACCGGAATTGTAGCAATCTGATACATCATAGGTATAAGAAAGCAACTTCCTATCAAAGTCCACATATTTTTCTTTATCGTTTCAATCAAGCTTTGTTTTGTTTGTCTCTGCATTCCTCAAATCCTCCGTATATTTTTACTAAACTATTTGTAGAGATGGGAATAGAGGATGCCAACTCATAACAGTGGCAGCAATAACTAAAAGCAACATCCAAACAAATATCGTTTTGGCTCTAATTGGTTGGGTTCTCCACATGAATGAGAGAATTATCCAACTGATAAACCACCCTATTAAAAACAGCGTTGCTTGACTGCGATAGACTGAAACTTTGGAAATATGCAACTGTTTTGGAAACTCCCCAAAACCTGAATCAACACACGAATCTCGCACCATAATAAATCTCCATCTGGTGTTCAAGAAACAGCTATTGATGATGGAGGAAAACCTTCAATCAGCAAACAGTGAACATAGAACAGATATAGAAAGCTGATAACTGTGAACTGAACACTGATGACTGTTAAAAGAAGCCCTCTCCCATTAGGTAAATGGGTTCCCTGATACTTAAGAGAAACTTCATTTAGAGCGAATGCACTTCACAGACGCTTCACACGCTTATTTGAGAATACAGACTTTTACGAAAAAAATCTACAATAAAAAAATTAATTACTTTATAGTTTTTGCAAAAACTATAATTTTTTATTATTATTGACTGAGTTCTGCTCGAACTTACTGAAGAACAGGGATGGGGAACTTTTGCCTCAAATCATTCTTCTTGAGTCAAGACCCGTACCAATTTAATATAGATTGATGCATCTGCAGGTACATATTGTGTCAAAAATTCTCTTGAAACTAAAAAAATCCTCAAAATTTGTAAATCTTCTCTTAATAGCTGTCGTAAGCTTCTACCTAATTGTATGCCTACCCAAACCAGCTTACGCGATGCATATTATGGAAGGTTTTTTACCACTAGGGTGGGCAATTTTCTGGTGGGTAGTTGCACTACCGTTCTTTGTTCTGGGATTGCGATCGCTAACGCGCATTACCAAAGCCACACCAGAACTAAAATTACTCTTAGCATTAGCTGGTGCTTTTACCTTTGTACTCTCAGCATTAAAAATGCCTTCAGTCACGGGAAGTAGTTCCCATCCCACAGGTACGGGGTTGGGTGCAATTCTCTTTGGACCATTAGCCATGTCAGTGTTGGGGAGTTTAGTTTTGTTATTTCAAGCACTATTACTCGCACATGGCGGATTAACTACACTAGGAGCCAATGCATTTTCAATGGCGATCGCTGGTCCATTTGTTGCCTTTTGGATATACCGCTTGGTTATGAAAACTGGCAAACAAAAGTTAGCGATATTTCTAGCCGCATCTGTAGCAGATTTGATAACATATGTGATAACTTCCATACAATTGGCGTTAGCATTTCCAGCAACTACAGGTGGTTTTCTCGCTTCATTTGCCAAATTTGCCGGAATCTTTGCCATTACCCAAGTACCCTTAGCTATTAGTGAAGGATTGTTAACCGTGTTGGTATGGAACTGGCTTTCTAGCTATGGTCGAGAGGAACTAAAAATGTTAAACCTAATTAACAGTGACCAGTAGCTTGGGTTGAGGAACGAAACCCAACATTGAGTTTTGACCAATGACCAGTGACACTTGACTAATGACAAATAACAAAAATCTCAAATGGCATAATTGGCTATTGCTGCTAGCAGTAGTTTTATTAATAGTTACACCGTTAGTTGTTAAAAAAGGCTCGGAGTTTGGCGGAGCAGATGGTCAAGCTGAAGAAGCAATCAAAGAGATACAGCCCCAGTATAAACCATGGTTCAATTCTTTAATTCAATTACCCGGTGGAGAAGTAGAAAGTCTATTGTTTGCCGTACAAGCAGCAGCAGGTGCAGGCGCGATTGGCTATGTTATTGGATTGTATAAGGGGCGATCGGAATTCAGTAATAACAAGAATGAAAATTCAAATTGATACCTTAGCTTATACAAATCGCTTGCGCTGGTTACCACCAGGGCAAAAATTACTGTTTGCTACTACCCTGTTAATTATCTCTACTGTTGCTCATCCACTTGTCCAGGTTTTGATTGCGGTTTGGATAAGTGTTTGGATAGTGCTTTATGCAGGAATCCCTCTTAAAACTTACTTAACACTAGTCTATTTTGCAGCTTTATTTTGGCTGACGAGTTTTCCAGCATTAGCGATCGGTGGGGTTCCTGTTTCTCACATAGATATAATGCAGCAAACAGACTCAATGTTTGGTTTGACTTTTGGGTCTTATTATTTATATGTCAGTCATCGGGGTATTGAGCAAGGATTGACTATTTTGTTGCGATCGCTTGCTTCTCTTTCTTGCCTATACTTTATCATACTAACTGTTCCCTTCACCGAACTGCTACACATCCTGCGTCGTATTGGAGTACCAGGGCTTATAACCGAGCTTTTATTACTCATGTACCGCTTTATTTTTGTGCTTTTAAATACAGCAACTGAATTATGGACTGCTCAACAAGCCCGTGGTGGTTATCGTACCTTCTCTGTTGGGATGAAAAGCTTAGCCCTATTGATAGGACAGTTACTTAATCGAACTATAGAAAATTATCGTCAAGTTTCTTTAAGTCTTGCTGCACGAGGATTTAGTGAAGAATTGCGGGTTTGGCATCCCCATCGTTATCATCAATCCAAGCGCTTCTTTATGGAAGCAATTTTTGGCTGTGCATTATTAATCAGTTTGGAATGGGGACGCTATGCAGGAATGGTTACTCGAATTTGAGCAAGTTTACTATACCTACTCAGGCGCAAAACAACCTGCTTTGAATGGGCTATCGCTTAGAATTCCTGCAAATAAAAGATGTGCATTAATCGGTTTAAATGGTTGTGGCAAAACCACACTATTTTTACTAACTAATGGTTTATACAAACCCCAAAAAGGACGTATACTTTGGAAAGGTAACCCACTGAAATACGATCGCAATTCTTTAGTACAATTGAGACAAAAAGTTGGGTTGATTTTTCAGGATCCAGAACAACAGTTAGTAGCCTCTACCGTTGAAGAAGATATTTCTTATGGTTTATGTAACTTAGGATTGCCAGAAGTAGAAATTCAAGATAAAGTCAAACAAGCTTTAGTCGAATTTGGGTTAACGGAACTTGCAGAAAGACCAGTTCATCACCTAAGTTTGGGACAAAAAAAGCGAGTTTCCATAGCAGATGTTATGGTGTTACAACCTGAGTTACTGTTACTAGACGAGCCTACAGCTTACCTAGATACATTACATACCAGAAACCTAATAGCAACCCTCAAAAAGATTCATGTTTCTGGAACAACAACTCTGATGGCAACCCATGACTTAGATTTAGTTTACCGTTGGGCAGACTGGGTTTTTGTTATGGATAAAGGGCAACTTGTTTTAGAAGGAAAGCCACAAGATGTATTTGCCAAACAGGATATTTTAGAAGAGTTACAGTTAGGAGTACCGCTCATATATGAGTTATTATTTACTAACAAAATTCTTGAAGAAGAACCTGCTTTAGAACAGTTGCGACAACAAATATTGAAATCTTTTCGTTATTTATGAGACCCTCAGCCATGTAAGTCTTATGAAACAACTGGTACTCTTGTTTAGTAATCGGTTTTTGGTACTGGGCGATAATGGTACGGGGAGTTGTCAAAATAACGCATAATTGCCATCGATGTATTAGTTATTTTGTCCTATTTAATGATATTATTTACTCAATCTATTCAATTTTTTAACGAGCATTGAGACTGGAGGAGGTTTTATGTCAAATCATACTGGGAGTTATATGCTCAATGATGTTATTAAACTGCTGAATGACGAACAAGTGTTAAATATCATCGGACTGCAAAAATCCCACCAAGTCATTACCCAAATCGTTAAGATTGCCTCTAAAGACTATGACTGCAACGCTGGAGAAATTTTAGAGGGTCATACGGATTATCTCAATCTTTGTTACTGTTGCCTTTCGACTGCAACCGATCTCGAATCAGGTTTGTGCCGAAACTGTCGAAGTTAGCTGAACAATAATTGCTTCTTCCTCAACTATACAGCGATCGCACGACATTAACTCAAAATCAAGTCGCGATCGCAGCCTTTTGAAGGCTAATTACCTTATGATTACTTAATTCTCTGCATTAATTACAGTCGCAGTTCTGCCTCGCTCTCAAATCTTCCAATACCTAGGGTTGAGGAGGAACATCATATTCAGTGGTAGTACTGGAACCTTTCTTGAGCTTGTGGCGCTCTCCTTGAATTTCCATTACCCGATGCACAAAATTTAGGTGAGTATTTGGCATCCGTGAAGAAGAAACCTCGCCACTATCGTAAATGGCATACTCCGATCCAAAGCACTTTGATACATTTCCCAGACAAAATTCGTATACCTGCGCCTCATTATTTTATGAGACAAAATGTTTTAATATTAATATATGTATAAACAGCGGTGATAATTATGACAGAAACCAAGCCAACCCGCACAGCTAGAAGAGGAAGAATATTCCCTGAAATTCAATGGACTTCTGAACAACAAGCACAATGGAGAACTGAGCGTGAGGAAATCCGCAAACGCTGTCAAGTTATTTTTGACCGTGTAAAGCCAGAGTTAATGCAAACTCACTACAATTGGTACATCACAATTGAGCCATTGAGTGGTGAATATTTTATTGATAAGGATGAAATGGCTGGAGCATTAAAAGCGCATGAAAAATATCCTTCTTGTAAGTTACATACTTTCCGCATCAATGAAACCGGAGTTTGTGGAACTATATGATAACTGGATTTTTCGGTGTAGAGGATGCTTTGTTTTTTGAGATTGATTTATTGGCATCTAAAAATTTAGAATTCCCAACTGATGCACTTTTTGATACTGGCTTTTCTAGCTATTTAGCTATTAATAATCAAGACATAGATGGATTTAGTTGGATATATATAAAACAGCAGGAGATGTTTACTGCGAGGGGAGAAGCAGTATTTGACTTATATTTAGGTAAAGTACGAATTGATTCTCAAGAATTTCAAATACCTGTACATATTGGACAAGGTTTAACAGAAGTTTTACTCGGTCGTCAATGGCTTACAACTCGACGACTTGTTGTTGATATGCCTTCTGGAGTGTTGACGCTAGGATAATAATACTCCCCTTTCCTACGAGGAGAGGGGTCGGGGGAGTAGCACACACTATGATGCGACGACTACCGCCTGGTATAGCTCGTTCTACTGTAGGCGCTCCTTTTAAAAAGGAATCTTTTAATTTTAGCTGTAGTTATTAGGGTTATAATCAGGATTTGAAGCTCCTCTCCTTGTAGGAGAGGGGTGAGGTCTGTTTTGACTGTGTTCAATGAGACAATAAGGACGGCTGTAACTTAAAGGTGGTTCTAGAGCATGAGCCTGCAAAAATTCCGAATCGTTCATCACCTTCTCCGTCTGACCATCAAACACAATTTGTCCCCTACTTAATACAATAGTACGCGAACAAAGCTCTAAGGCTAAATCTAAATCGTGAGTGGCAATCAGTTGAGTTAGAGGTAGAGTTTGTAGTAAATCTATTAACTGACGGCGCGAGCGCGGATCTAATTGAGCGGAAGGTTCATCAAATACCAAAACTTGCGGATTCATAGCTAAAACGCCTGCGATCGCAACACGTTTTTTTTCACCCCCAGACAAATTATCAGTATTGCGTTGTCCGTACCATTCGGGATCGATATCAACTGCAGCCATTGCTTGAAGAACTTGCTCTTTGAGTTCCATATCTCGCAAGCCCAAATTCATTGGACCAAAAGCAACATCTTCCCATACTGTTGGCATAAATAACTGGTTATCTGGATTTTGAAATACCAGTCCTACAAAATTCCGAATTTCTCGCAAATTTTCAGGTTTTACAACCCACTCACCAATCGTTATCTCTCCTTCTTGAGGTAAGATAATACCATTGAGGTGATACTGCAAAGTAGATTTTCCCGACCCATTTGCCCCAATTAATGCAACTCGTTCTCCTGGTTTGATAAATAGATTAATTCCTTTAAGGGCTTGAGTCCCATCAGGATACGTATAGCTAAGATTTGTAATAGTAACTGGATTATGATGCATTACTAACTAAATAAATAACTTGTCCAAAAAGTGACACAAGGAACGTTGTGGTAAGAGCTATTACATCAAGTCGTCCGCCCTGGGGTACTTGTTCTATAGGTGGGACTCCTTGATAACCGCGTGAGAGCATTGCTTGATGAATGCGGTTACCTCGCTCGTAAGTGCGGATAAACAGAGATCCAATTGTGTTGCCAACAACTAACCTGATAGTACGGTTGCTATTCATGAGGTTGCGAGATGCTGCTGCTCGCCTCATGGTGTTAAACTCGTTAATCAAAACGTTAATATAGCGATACATTGATGCCAAAATTGCTACTAACAGTGGTGGGATTCTCAGTTCAATCAAAGCATTGAGAAGCGATGGTACTGAAGTTGTTAAAGTCAGCAAATTTAACATCAACAGTGACAGTAATGTTTTAAACATTACACTACCTAAAATAATCAGCCCCAAGGTAGTGATTTGTAAAGGACCCCAAGCCCAAAGTACCCTACCGCCTCTACGAAATAAAGTTCCTAGAAGTACGACACCAACAAACCCAAACTCAACAGCTAACCGTTTTAATAGAACGCCGAGAGTCACTTGACTGAGTAATATGACGCTTACCACAGCCAAGCCATAAATTAACCAAGTCCACCAATGTCCATTAGGGGTGATAACAGTGGCAAAAACGAGCATCAACGTACATAGGATGCGAGTACGAGGAGCGAGTTTGTGCCAAAGTGTAACTTTTTTACTATCGACATCAAGAGCTATTGCCCCAATATGCAGCAGCATCTAACGATTTTTACTTTACTTTGTCCTTCACACTTTATACTTCATACTTCGTTAGAATCATCATACTCTGGGTGAGGTGAACTCGAACCACGGACAACAAGTTTGCCGATTCCCCAAGCCAAACCAAAAGTTGCTAGAGTTCCCACCAACCCAGCTATAGGGGTAGCTATGCCTTCGGGGACACCTCTAAGAGCGTATTCGTCAAATAAAGAGTGGAAGGGAAGCTTTTTAGCTGGTGCATCTTCAACTGCTTTATTCTCAAATTTGAGATCCTGCGAGACTCGATCCAACCCGTCGGGATCTTTACTGGCAAAAGGAGAGAGGAAAATTGCAATCAGTAGGGCGACACCCAAACCTGCTATGACAAATGCTCGATTGCGATCGCGTATCATATTGTGGCTCATAAGATTTCTCAAATTACTCTCTAATCGTTATTGATATGGAGACAAAGGTCGAGAGACAACAGATTTGCGTGGGGGATCGTAGAGCAGATCCGGTCGAGTCCGCCAAATAAACGAAAGTGCGATGACGGTGATTGCGGCTTCACCTATACCAATAAGCACGTGCCAAGTTACCATTGCTGTCAATGCTACTGATAATGGAACTGTTCCAGATATAGCCAGTTGCACTGCACAGACAAGAGAGGCTATAACTACACTTGTCCAAGCTGCAACAGCCGCACCAACCACCATACCTGACAGTTTATTTCGACCTATAGCGACTCTAATGGCTTTGTATAAGTAATAACCTGCAAATGTCCCAATTAGGCCCATATTCAAGATATTGGCTCCCAATACTGTCAAACCGCCATCTTGGAAAAAGACGCTTTGGACAATAAAGACGGCTACCATCACTAAGGAACCAGCCCAAGGACCTAATAAAGCCCCCGCTAAAGTACCGCCCAAAAGATGCCCGGATGTCCCTCCAGGAATAGGGAAATTGATCATCTGAGCAGCAAATATAAAAGCCGCACAGACGCCCATCAAGGGTACAGCTCGTTCTTGGTATTCTGCTTGCGACTTCGACAGCGAAACTACAATGAGTGCGATCGCGATCGCCCAAGTGACAAGAATAACAGGTAAATTCAAAAAGCCATCTGGAATATGCATTGCTGGATGGGGTTGAAATATCCCATGCATCCATCTTGAGTATGAAATAAAAGCCAACACGATTGTGTATCCGTAATTTAACGATTTTCTTTAGACAGATTATGCGATATCTATAAACTTCTAGTTAAGCTTAGATTTTCTTTAGAATTCAATGCTATGGGGGGGGATTTATACCAATTCGTAATTTGTAATTCGTAATTCGTAATTAAAGCGTGAATTTGTAACAATCACAGGAATAATGGTAAGAACGGTTAAATCTTTGGGTATTATTATCTGGGTTTGATATATAACGAGACTAAATATGCTTATCTTACGTAAATATACTGTTATTTTTCCTGTTAGCTTGAGTATTGCTTTTCTAATAACCGCTTGCAATGAAAGCAAAGTCAATCAGTGTCAACGGTTGATGGAAGTGGTTAACAAAGGAACCGAGCTGATCGATAAGAACAAAGCTCAGCAGGTTACGACCAGCATACAACTCTCAAAAGATTTGCAAGCTGTGAGTAAAGAGATCGAAGAACAGAACTTCAAAGATCCGAAGTTGGAGGAATTTCGGAACCGTTTTGTCAAGGTGTTTGAGACTGTAAGCAAATCCATTGCGAAAGCAGGTCAAGCTTTAGGTTCTGCCAAGATAGCAAAAAACTCATCAGAAGGTCGAGTCAGAATTCAAAAGGCAAGAGGCGATATCGATACAGCCTTGACAGCAGCTGCAGGTGCAGCCAAGCAGTTAGATGGTGCAGCATCAGATTTAAATAAGTACTGTAACCAGCCAGAATGAGCTTAGCACCTACAAGTAGGTCGTCACAAAGGGCGCTAACTATAGGACTCCTATTTGATTTGTGATTACGGAGACGCTACGCGATCGCCAAAAGGCTCTTCTGAAAATTTCCGTTATTTCACGGATTACAACACTGCTTGAGTCGTTAAATACTTGATGGAGAAAGTCTTCGAGTAACACTTTCTCAGCAAAATCCACATCATAAGGACAAACACGTAGAAAGTTATGGCAAAAGTTCAACAAAAAGTTTATTTTCTGACTGAGCAACAACGTGATTCATTGCTCAATTACCTTCAAAACCGTCCATATCGTGAAGTGGCAGGTGGAGTTCAATTTCTTACAAACGCGCCTACTGCTATCCTTAACATGGACGTTCCTGAAGAGACATCAGCAAGTGTGTCTGCTGAACAGAAATCGGCTCTATATCCTCAACAAGAACCTAAATCGTTGGACAAGCTTGCTTCTCCTATAGAAGAACTTTCAGTATTTAATCGCGTTTAATATTAACTCCTATTTAGACTATCTACAGAATAGAATTTATCAGAAAAATCGACCTAAAAATACTACTTAATACTATTCCCTATATAGAAATCTATTTATTTTTTAAATGCATATAGATGGGTATTACTTACTATATAAAACTTTAAGTAGACAATACTCATCCTATAGGAATGAGATTTTTTCATAAATTAAATTTGATTGCTATATGACTAATTCTTAATAAGAAATATTCCGGTTTTATAAAGGTTGCACTTGTCAAAAGGAATGTAAGTCTTTATTTACATTTTAAATACAATGAGCAATATTAGTCTGCTAATGACAGGTATGTTTGCAGCAGGGCAACCATCTTTCCCAAAAGTACCAGAGCAGCCACTAGTTAAAGTAAAAGATGGGATGGAGCAATCAGTAATCGATCGGGTAACTCAAGTTATTCTATCTCCTGAAATGACTCCACCCGAATTTATGCCACTTAATGGTAGTTCTCAATTTACCTCGTTAGCTATAAAAATAGAAACTAAAAAAATAACTAATAAAATTACTGAAAAAAAACATCCTCAAACCCCCTACAGTCTAGTACAAGCAGTAGAAACACGGACAGAAGATCCGATGTCACAAGTCACATCTGTGTCGCAACTGGGTGATATTCAACCTTCTGATTGGGCTTTTAGTGCTTTGCAATCTTTAGTAGAACGCTATGGCTGTATTGCAGGGTATTCCGATCGCACTTATCAAGGCGATCGAGCTATCAATCGTTATGAATTTGCTGCGGGATTAGCAGCTTGCTTGGAGAAGATCGACGAATTGATTGGCAAGAGTACCGAAAATACTCTAACTAACGAGGACTTAATTCTCCTAGAAAAGTTGCAATTAGAATTTCAGGCGGAGTTAAACGCGATTCAAGAGCGCGTGACTTCTTTGGAAGGTCGAACATCGCAAATAGCAGAAAATCAGTTTTCTACAACCACTAAACTAGTTGGACAAGTCATTTTTAGCTTACAAGGCTCCAATGAAGCTGAGATTGACTTATTTCCAAGAGACGGTGTACCAGAACGGAGCGCACAAACAAATTTCACATTTGCAAGTAACCTACAGTTAACACTTGCGACTTCGTTCGCGGGAAGAGATTTACTATTAACTGGTTTAACTGCAGGAAACTTAGGCTCTAATGCACCATATGTTTTTACCAACATGGGACGCTTGGGTTATGAACTAGATACAGACAAAGATTTAGTGCTCAACGAGTTGTCTTACCGATTTCCTGTCTCTGATAACTTTGGCATTGTCGTTGGTACAGCAGGTGTTAACCCAACCAATACCTTCCGTGGTATCAACCCTTTAGAAGGTTCTGGAGAAGGCGCTATCTCTCTATTTGGTCAGCGCAATCCTATTTTGGCAATCGGTAATGGTACGGGTGGCATAGGGTTTGATTGGCAAATAAGCGATCGCATTAGTTTACAAGGAGTTTACAGTGCTGAAATTCCCAGTTTTCCCAGTAACAGTCAAGCTGCAGGACTATTTGGTGGTAGATATACAGCTGGTGCTCAGTTAAGCCTTGCACCAACCAACAATATTGATATAGGAGTTCACTACCTTTACTCCCACTCACCCGATGGCTTACTAGGAAGCGGTATTGGAGATGCTCAATTAATCTCTCCTTTTGCACCACCCGTCGCCTTCAACACCCATGCTGTAGGAGCAACAGTAGCATGGCGCATCAATCCCAACTTTCAGTTAGGTGGTTGGGGAGGCTGGACTTTTTCCAATCCAGAAGACCTCTCTGGAAGCGTAAAAACAAACAACTGGATGGTATTTGCGGCATTTCCCAACTTACTTCGCCAAGGTAATCTCGGAGGAATTCTCATCGGTCAACCACCCAAAATCACCTCTAGCACCTTACCAGAAGGATACAACCTTCCCAACTTCTCCGAAGGAGGAACACCAGGAGGACGCAACGACAGTACATTACACTTAGAACTGTTTTATCGCGCTCAATTAAACGAGTATTTATCAATTACTCCCGGATTACTACTTCTCTTCAACCCAGACCACAACTCAGCTAACGACACTTTAGTTATTGGAACAGTAAGAGCAACCTTCCGGTTTTAATTTCATACTTGTGTAAATAGAATCAAGTACCTTAAATACTACTTACACAATCAGCAGCAAACTAAGGGGAAGCCCAACACTTCCTATAGAATCAGACGTGACTTTTATAACTTAATAATTCAGTAACACATTCCCAATGCACCTCCAACCGTCTGGTCAAAAACCAATTCAACAAAACAATCTCCCATACCCGCAAATAAACATAAATTCCAACTATCCGCGTCCGTCCGCGTTCATCTGCGGTTCAAAAAACAAAATCTCCAAATTAGGATTGCTCCTCATTAGCAGTTGCAGCCTAACATCAGCCATCATTGGTTTTGAAACCTCCAAAGTCATCGCACAACTAACAATTCAAAGCACCGGCACACTCTCAGGCACGATTCAACTTCCTAGCTTTAACCCCAACTTCAATAACAGAGTCACCCGTATAGATACCGACACCAACGGTACTTATATGAGAAATATAGGAACCAAACAAAACCCCAATTATGTTCCTATATACACATCCCAATTTGTTAAAGTTCAAACACGCGCTGATGGTAGCCTGGGGTACTACGTTGACTTCAAAGGAATTCCCGTCATCTCATTAGATGGCATTCTCTCTTCACCCGCACTATCAGGCGGTCAGTTAGAGGCTTATATCTACCAAGGCAAAATTCCAGGAACCAAGTTTCAAGGTGTCGTCCAAGATGAATTTGGACTGACAAAAGCTTTTTACACAGGCGTAGTAACCGATCCAAAAACAGGACAGCAATACCAAGGAAAATTTGAAGTTAACGGACAAGGACCTCGATATAGCGATCGCAACGGCGGTCAAAGCCCCACAGTCTTTGATTTCAGATCCGATATACCTGGTAAACCAAGCGTCACCTCTCTCAAAATGACAAATAGTCCTCTAGTGAGATTGACGATTAAAGTACCTGCAGACGCCACACCAATAGTCAGCAATCCTACGCCACCATCCCCACAACCTCCTACAAATCCCACACCCACACCACCGCCCCCACCACCAGTTATTAGCAATCCTACCCTACCACCCACTACTCCACCACCAGTTAGCAATCCCGCACCAACGCCGAACACGCCTAGCGTTAGTAATCCCGCACAGACACCGAACACGCCTAGCGTTAGCAATCCCGCACAGACACCGAACACGCCTAGCGTTAGCAATCCCGCACAGACACCGAGCACGCCTAGCGTTAGCAATCCCGCACAGACACCAAACACACCTAGCGTTAGCAATCCCGCACAGACACCGAGCACACCGATTGTTGACAACAACAATGAGATTCCTTCTTCAATCCCCACCATAGATGTCAACGAAACAAATTCTCCATCCCCCTCTACTTTGCCTCAAGTAGAATTTAGCAATGGAAATTTCCTAAACACGAATCAAACTGACCCCTCTGCCCTTGCTTCCGGTATATGTTCGAGAAACAACATAAAAAATTCAACCCAATGCGATAAAAAAATATCGACACCCAAACAAACAATCGGTCCTCGCAGTCGAGTTATGCTTCGTTGACGATCTTTCAGGAACTTAATCAAGAAGTGATGAAGTATGTATAACAGCCAGTGTCAAGACAATATATCAGAAGTTAAAATTTGTGAAACCAACTACTAAATTGTGTTTGTGATTGGCAAGAGGATAGTTTTCCCAATCCCCAGTCCCCAATCCCCAGTCCCCAATCCCTTTATACGTTTTTCAGGAAGCAGCTATGAAAGAGGAACTGATTGAATTGATACTGAGAGTCATACAAGTCCTGCAAATCAATATGCGTTGGATGACTTGGAATCTATTTCTGGCATTTATACCCTTGGCTTTGAGTGTTTGGTTATTTCGCATTAAACGAGGAAGATCTTGGGTTTGGTGGCTTGGATTCCTGGTTTTCTTTGCTTTTCTACCTAATGCACCTTACTTGTTAACCGATATCATCCATTTGATAGATGACATCCGTACAATCCAATCAGTATGGATGATTACCCTCGTACTTATTCCATTGTATCTATTAGTCATCCTAGCAGGATTTGAAGCTTATGTTATATCCCTAATCAACTTAGGTTATTACCTACATAGGATAGGCAAAAGCCAATGGATTTTAGGGGTTGAAATGGTAACTCATGCCCTGTGTGCTGTTGGTGTGTATTGGGGACGATTCTTGCGCTTTAATAGTTGGGATTTTGTCACTCAATTGGATACCGTACTAACCAAGGGTATAGAAGAAATTTTGGGTAAGCAACCTTTAGTCATTATTGCTATTACTTTTGGAGTACTAGCAGTGTTGCATTGGATTATGAAGCGCGTGACTTTGGGGTTTACCAGGCAAGGCAAAGGTAATTTAGTTATCAACTCAAAGCATATTCACTCGGATACGACTAATATTTAACCAAAACACCGTCATCTCCTATCTTCGCTTCTGTGGGGATAAATAGATACAAGGGCGCAAGGCGTTGCGCCCCTACCAAGATTTTTACATAATTAGGGACTTCCAGATAAAAAAATAATCAACTTTCTCTTGTGGTACGGAGAGCAGCGCCGTGCGGTGAATCCAGCCCTGTAGGCGGTGAGACCAGTTCCTTACGGCGAGTTTCCCGCCGTAAGGAACTGGCGAACCCCGAGGGGTTTCCCACGCCCAGGGGACTGGTGAACCCGTTCGCGTAGCGTCTCCGGCTCTGAGATAGGGGGGTCTCCCCCCAACCCCAGAGGGGACCCCAAAGCCCCCCGTTGAGGCGACTGCTCTGGGTTCCCCCCGTTGTAGCAAGTGGCGTGCGACTGCGGGGCTTCTAGCCCGTTCTTTGTAAGTGACGGGCTAGAAGCCCGTACCTCACATCTTGCACCAAAGTATTAATACTGAGTTTTTGCGTTTTTAATAAACATATATTTTTCTCAACAATACCAAAAAGTAGAAATTCTAGCCTGCGTAGGTAGGCTTCGTTTGTATAGCCTCACCCTTCTAGGGTGTAGGTGCAAGATATCAGGTACCACAAGATGGATAATTTATTTCTTGGACATCCCTTAATTATCTGGAGATCTGCTTAAAGATTAAAAATTACCAGAAGATAGGTGAGTGTAGTCGGAAAAAAGTTTTTTATTTAGAAGTCTCTTAATGTAGTAAAAAAATACGGTTAACAACTTAACCGTATTTCTCTCTAGCCATTTTTTACTTCATTATCAAAATTGGGCTAGTCCAGCAAAAACTGATGAAATTATTGCACCCTTCTTCCTACAGACACAAGACAAGTTTAGTAAGTTAAGCTTAATTTGTTAAACTTTATCATTTACTGACTCTCTTTCCGCCAAAAGTTTGCCTAAACAAGTAGGTAGGAAGCTCACCATTGCTTACTCTGCTTCTCATCACTCTCAAACCTGCTCTCAAAACCGAACAGTTTTGCTGACATGGTTAGTTTTATATCTATTGCCTACCATAAGAAAGATGAAAATTTGCCTTATTTGACGTGAAATAAAACCAGATTGAGTCATTTGGGAAAAACATCCTATCAGACTGATGGAATACTAACGGTCTGTTTTGGTATGTGCTTTCTCATTCTTAGGAGGTATATAGCATGACATTAATTTCTAGAGAGGAAATCAAAACATTACTAGAACTGCCAAAACAAAATTGTGTTTCAATTTATATGCCAATGCAAACAGCCGGACCGGAGGTGAGACAAAACTCTATTCGGTTTAAAAACTTGGTGAAAGATGCAGAAGCTCGCTTAATTGAGGCTGGTATTGAACATAGTGATGCTGTTGCATTACTAGCGCAATCCCATTCACTCGATTGCACGGATTTTTGGGAGCAAACAGGAGACCAAGGACTGGCAGTTTTTATTTCTAATGATGTTTTTCGCTACTATACCTTGCCTCTAGAATTTGATGAAATGGTTGTGGTAACAGACCGATTTCATATTAAGCCACTGTTGCCAATTTTAAATGGCGATGGGCGTTTTTATCTCTTGGCTTTGAGTCAAAAAGATGTACGATTCTTTGAGGGCGATCGCTATAATCTTCAAGAGGTTGAGGTAGAAAATATACCGAAGAGCTTGGATGAAGCCCTTAACTACGATGACACTGCCCAAGACGGTCAGTTCCGTATTGCAACCTCAAAAGGAGGAACTGCTAATTCTTCTCAACAACCAGGATCGTTTCACGGACAGGGTAGCCCTGACAGAGATAAGCATCAAGAAAGTATTTTGCAATTCTTCCATGCTGTTAACGGTGCATTGGAAGAGAAACTCCGAAATCAAACAGCGCCTTTGATGCTAGCCGGGGTAGAGTACTTGATGCCATTGTACAGAGAGGCAAATACTTACCAGCATTTAATCGAAGATGGTATCTCTGGAAATCAAGAAATTATGAGTGCAGACCAGTTGCACGAACGAGCTTGGCCAATTGTTGAGCCTCTATTTTATCAATCGCAGCAAGAAGTTGTGGAAAGATTTAATATGCTTTATGGTTCCAACACTGGCAAAGCCTCTAACGATCTAAAAGAAATCATCCCCGCAGCTTATTACCAAAGAATTGATTCTTTGATAGTTGCGGCTAACCAGGAGCAATGGGGATTGTTTGACCCTTCCTCAAATACAGTTTTCTTGCATCAAGAAGAAGAAACTGGTGATGACGATTTACTGGATTTTGCTGCTGCCTACACTGTGCTTAACGGTGGTACAGTTTATACTATTGGCTCGGAACAAATTCCGTTTAGTGCGCCTGTAGCAGCAATTTTTCGATATTAATCTCTGAAGTGTTGTATAAAGTAGAACGAGGTACGTACAACACTCAGTGCGATCGCTATTTGTTCGTCCAATTTGGAACTCTCTCATCGCTTTAGGGCTTTTGACCGTGGCTGCCGTGTTTTCTGCACCTGCCACGGCAGGAACTATAACCAGACAATCGGGTAATGTCCGGGCAGAAATCTCCTACGAAAAAGCACAAGACTACCAGTATAAAAATGTTCGTCTAAAAATCATTCGTGCAGGCAAAACTGTTTTTGATCGCAAACCCCCTCGCGAAAGATAATGATTATGATAAACCTTAGCACATCGGTATATGTTGGATCGAGGCGAAGACGGTTGGGTACAAGTGAGACAGGCATATAAAGGAAGCGCTCGCAACAGCTATTTTGCCGACTTACGTAAGTTTTTCCGTGAAACTGGTTATATCCGTTAATTATAAGCACCCAGTGTAGGGCTTTGGTTTGGGAAGATGAGTCTAGTTTTCTCAGGGAACGATTTAACAGCGTGTATGTACACAGTAGGAATAGCAAGAAGTAGATATTTTTTGTGTTGTTTTAAGTACGGGCAACAAACAGCCCCATACTAAACATTTTACCCGTTTGTTTAATAATTTTTGTAGATTTTTATAATTTTATTATAACAAATATCTGAAAACTGAAGCCAAAAATTTTATAACGGAGATTGTAACCACTTAGCTACGTACAACACAGAATTTTCAGAGACTGACTTGCAACACAAAATTTTTTCAGTTAAATTGTGCTTAATTATCATTATTTTTGGGAAATTGTTGCGTAAACCAGAAATGATTTTGAGCAACGCCTTAGAAGACCAAACCTTTACACAGGAAAAGCTATAGGCTTAAGCATCAATGGCAAGCTATAAAGATTGGAACCAAGCTTTAGTAACTTACTTTACCAGTGGTATATCACGCGGTACAAAAGTATATTTGAGTGTTGACGACGAACTCCTAGAACGTCTTGGTTCAAAACTTAACCAAAAGTTTACAGATGGTAGCTGGAGTAACGACTTTCGTATAGCTGTTAAGCAAAAGGTTATTGTTGAAGGATACGTGAATTTAAGCAAATTGCGACCAGTGGGTGCTGATGGCTTACCGCAAGGAGTCGCTTTTTTAGGAGCAATGGTATTAGCTGCTAATGAGATGGCAGATGAAGAAGAAATCTCAGAAGAGAATTATTTAAAGCGTTTGCGAGCGGTATTGGGTTTGCCTACAATCGATAAGGGCCGTCCACCGGGTATGAAATCTGGTTCTGATGCAGAAGAACCTTTGTGGCTGTATTGGAATCGTTGGTTAATGGCTAATGGATTTATGGCTTCAGCATACAGAGGTCGTGGGGGACGAACTACATACATTAATTATCCAATTTCTCAATCTCTGCTTCGGCGTGCTGATAAAAACCGACTGATGCAGCTATTTAGTGATAAGCAATGGACAGCACCGTGGGATGCTATGTCTCTATTTACGAATGTCCGTCGCGAAGCGCCACGATTACCTAAACACCTGAAAGAATTGCTAACGAACAACAGAGAACGTTATGAAGCAGTTGCCGAAGCCATTCACGAAATTTACGAGCAGTGGCAGGATAATAGTTTCTCTGTTAAGCAAAGAACAGAAGTACAAAGTTGGAGCCGTCATATTTTTGTTGGCTTATATCGTACTGAAGACCCATTTTTAGGCGAAGTAAATTACTACCTTTATCCTAGGCAGATACGTGGACGACAGCTAGAACTAGTACAAGTTCAGTATGAAGATAACAATGTTTACCAGCTAAGAAATGAACGTCCCGGTTGGTATTTTCCTTTGGAATGTCTACTCAAAATAAAGGAATTGGAATGTGGTGCTAAATACCCAATTACTTTTCCACCAGAGCTTGATTCTCTAGTTTTGCCTTCTCGTAACTTCTGGATATTAATTCCAGATCCAGATGACCCTGACACTGGAGCATATGCTACTTGGGGACAACCATCACTTGGTACTCAGTTTATTTTGTTATGTAAAAAAGAGTTACTTTCTGATATCAACCGTTTGCGAGATGAGCGTTTAATAGATTGGTATGGAGAAGCCCAACCTATCTTTGACAATTCAAATTGGGTAGAGCTTCACCACTGCATGGTAGTATCGCAGGCGTGGGATGGAGTTTTTATCAAAAATCCAGAACTCAAGGATGCTTTACAACCAAGTACCCGCCTATCTATCAGTATTTCAGGTGGATTGCGTGTACCCAAACAAAATGTATGGCTGCAAGGCTACAGCCTTCAGGTAACTGTCTTTGGCTTTTACACCACGGCTAAGTTAAAAATAACTCAAGTATCAGATAATTCCCAGATACTGGATAAGTTGCAAAATACGAACACTCCAACTTTAGTGGACTTTCCCAGTTCAGGTGACTTCCTAATTCAAGCGACTTGTGGGAATGAATCAACTGAACGTTTTGTCAGGATAGTTGATTGGAGTAGTCTTTCTATAGAAAAACTGAAGTGCCATGAAGTTATTCCTGTTGGTTGTGGGCATCATATATGTGGCACTGTAATTAAGCCAATTACTGAGCCTATTGAGATTTAAGCAACTACATCATGACACGAGTCCGTTGGTACAAAGGATATAAATATAAGGGAAATCCTAAAGAACTTGTAGAACAAATTTCTAAAAAAGTTCAGGAACATTATGTCAGTCAATATATACCTCTTTTACGCATAGAAAAAGGAGCCAAATCAAGAAAGGAGTTTTACTTTTTTCTTGCTATTGAAAGCGAGCAAATAGGAGCAATTCCTCCAGATGTAAATACTTCAAATTTACTACAACTACCATTTTTCAAATTTCCAGCAGTACGAGGAGACTTCAACTTCACCTATGAACAAATTAAACCAATGGTAGGTGCGACCCATGATGTTCATGATTATACGAACCCAATTCCTTACCAACTCATACAAAAGGTGATTTATGAGCATCCATTTGACTTTACACCATTATCACCTGCTAATGACGTATTACTCGTCGAAATTCAGTCTCTCTCACACTGTTACGAACAACTGCTCTACTGGCTTTCCGCTTTTGGCAGTGGAACTTGGGAATCTTTCAAAAAAGCTTGCGATGTGCTGAATCTTAAAGAACCTAAAAAGATTTTACGAAGACTGAGGTTACTTGGACATATTGAGACTTCATTAAACGGTTTACGGTGGTCTACTGCACCTACTACTCTTGTTAAAATTGCGTCAAAATCAGATTGTCAAAAATTTATACTTTGTGGTCAAAGAAATATAAATTTACTTCGGTTACTGGAACAGTACACGAAGTTAGAGTTTAGCAATCAAGCAACGGGAGAAGCGCCTCCTTGTGTTTATCTTCAGCTAAATGACCCTGCCATATTCTTTAATTTGCTTCAACATAACAGTAGTGGGTATTCTCTTACCAATGTAGGTGAAGTATCAAAGCACCTAGCTAGTATTTTGCCTACACTGGAAGCTTGGAAGCAAAGCCTCAGAAATCTACAAGGAATTGTACCAAGTTTCTATGAGTGGAAGTATTTTGACAGGAATAATTTTGTTGAGTGTCTTTTTCCCACTGAAACTGGTATGTACCAAATGTGGAAACAAGGAATAAGCACTCGCCCTTTCTATACACTTTTTTATGATAGAGAAAGTGATAGCTGGCTACAAGGCGACTGGTACGGTCTTCGATTTCTTTCATTACAGTACAATGGACAGGAATGTATTGTTTATTACGATGTGAATACAGAACGTTTGGCAGTACCTATATTACAAAGGTGGCCCGAAATTTATGAACGCGTACTGGTATTGGCATCGGGAAAACTACCAATTTTTCAAAGCTCTTACTTGCTTTATGACAACGTTCAACTAGAAGTAGTGTGTCAACTGAGCAACAAACTTAACGTCAAAGTTAGCAAGGAATTTACTTATGCATGACCTATTAGGCGCGTATCAAAGACTTGACCGGATCTATCAACTTTATATTAAAAGCGCATTTCCGCTACGTTATCGCGCTTTGGCTGAAGAACGCGATCGCCTCCTACAGCAACCAGGTATTTTAAGCCAGCCTCCTTTAGTTGAGCCAGTTCCCATTTACCCCTCATCGGGAATGAATTTGTCAGCCTCCGCCAATCAATTGCCCTCTGAATACCAAGATTTGGCACACTTGGGACGAGAGGTTTTCGATCCAGGAGTTCCCCTTTATCAACATCAGTGGGAAAGTTTGTATCAAGTTTTGGTTAACCAACGAGATATAGTCGTCACAACAGGTACTGGTTCAGGAAAAACAGAGTGCTTTTTGTTACCACTGATAGCACAACTAGCAAATGAATCTAGAACTTGGGATCCCAATCAATCAGCACCTACTAATCATCATTGGTGGAATGGTAATGGAAACCGAGTTTCTCAATGGAACCACACACGCCGACCCAAAGCCCTCCGCGCCTTGATACTTTATCCCCTCAATGCCCTGGTCGAAGACCAGTTGCGTAGGTTGAGAAAAGCTCTTGAAGCGCCCTCAGTACACAATTGGTTGAATCAATCACGAGATAACAACAGAATTACTTTTGGTCGCTATACAGGACAAACCCCTGTTTCTGGAGAAGAAAAACCAGATAGCGTCCGGCGACTTAGGAATGAGTTAAGAGAGATTGAGCAGCAACGGCTACAAGTAGATACAGTTATACAAAACAATCCGTCTTTACTTCAGCATATACCGGATTTGCCCTACTACTTTCCGCGACTAGATGGTGGTGAGATGTGCTCTCGATGGGATATGCAACAAAGCCCGCCAGATATTTTGATTACTAACTACTCGATGCTCAACATCATGATGATGCGGAGCATTGAAGATAATATATTTGATGCAACTCGTGATTGGTTGGGTGAACCAAATCATCCAGAGCGCCAATTTTTCCTGATTATTGACGAACTTCACGCTTATCGGGGAACACCAGGGACAGAAGTTGCTTATATCCTGAGACTACTGTATTCCCGTCTGGGTTTAACATCTAATTCACCTAAACTACGAATTCTGACGACTACTGCTAGTTTGGATGACTCGCCTCAAGGAAGAACGTTTTTACGGGAATTTTTTGGAAGGGATAATTTTGAGTTTATTACCGGAACGCAAAAAGCTCCAAAGAAAGGAGCGAGATTTTCCCTTTCTTCCTACGCAAATGCTTTTGCTCAGTTTGCACAAGCAATGCAAGCCGATCCGCTCAACCCAATGACGCAACCTGACGATCCAGACAGCAATACGCAAAAAGCAACTGAGATACGGAATGCAATGCTGAATCTAGCAACTCAGCTAGGACAAACTCAAACTTCTGGATTGACTGTAAAGCAAGCTTTGGCAGAAGCTTTAGTAAGAGTTGGCGCTTCAGATGCAATGCGAGATGCCTGTCAAGAAGTTGATTGCCTGGTTCAGCCTACGAATAATCCTACAGTTCGAGCAACAAAAGTAACAGACGCAAATAACCCTACAGATTTAGACCGTCAACTTTTCCCAGGTGCTGTAGGGAGTGGTTTTGTATCGGATGCAATGCGAGGATTACTTCTAGCATTGGCAATGTCTCAAAAGGCTGATGGGCGATCGCCGCAACCAGTGCGAGGACATTTATTCTTCCACAATTTACAAAACCTTTGGGCTTGTTGTAATCCTGATTGTAACGACCCAGGAGTCGATCAAACCCTTAGACAAAATAATCAAAATAATCAAAATCGCCCCACTATTGGAGCGATTCACGCAACCCATTGCCTTAGTTGCTCCTGTGGTTCTCGCGTTTTAGATTTGATTGTATGTGAAGTCTGCGGAGAGGTTCTTGTTGGAGGCTACAGGATAGCTCGTAAGCAAGGCAATACTAACGTAGAAATTATTACACCAGACCAACCAGATTTAGAGGGAATTCCTGATAATATTACGCTGAGTCAACGCCACGGAAATTATCGAGTGTTTTGGCCTTTACCTTGGGATACACCACCTTGGGACACCCAACCTCAAAGTGTAGACTGGACTGTTGACAGGATAAAACGCAAATGGGTTCGTGCAAAGCTCAACCGGACTACAGGCGTACTAGTACAAAATAGTAGCGCACCTCAGCCTGATGAAATACCAGGGTGGGCGTACCAAGTCGTGGGTAATCATCCAGAAGAACGAGCGTTACCAACGAAGTGTCCCCGTTGTGATGCTGACTACGGAAGGAGAGAAAAATTTCCTACTCCTCTTCGCTTCCATCGCACTGGCTTTCAGAAAGCTTGCCAGGTACTAGCCAGTGGTTTGCTTCGAGAAATGCCAGCACCTGCAAACCCAACGCAGCAAAGTCGCTCCTCTCAAAAGCTAGTTATTTTCTCGGATAGTCGTCAAGATGCTGCTAAATTGGCTGCAGGGATGGAGCGAGATCATTATCGTGACATGGCTCGCTCAATATTAATTCAATCTTTCAATGAATATT
This sequence comes from Scytonema hankhaensis NUACC26, assembly GCF_045865695.1. Classification (NCBI taxonomy): domain Bacteria; kingdom Bacillati; phylum Cyanobacteriota; class Cyanophyceae; order Nostocales; family Scytonemataceae; genus Scytonema; species Scytonema hankhaensis. The sequence goes on along the minus strand of NZ_BAACAP010000241.1, from coordinate 23,759 downwards.
GGCAAGACCTTGTATCGTTTTTGCGGGTTACTTGTGGTGCTAACCAAGCGATTTTAACTCAGTTACAGGCTTTGAATTCCAATCTTCATGCTGCTGTCACTCAACCAACACAGACTAACGACACAATTGGGCGTAACCGATTTACTAATGCTAACCAAACATTAGTAGCTGAAGCATCTTTCTGGATTATGGGTTTGCCCCCCAACAATCAACAAGCTTATAACGAATGGATGGCTTTACTACAACGTTATCCATCTCGTGTTCGCCTATTGGAATTGCGACAAAAAGTTCGAGATACCCTACTGGAATATGGTATTTGCCCTGGAGGTTCAAGCCTAGATATTCTTTACTATATTATGGGGCAAGGACGTGGGCGACAAAGGCAACCTTGGTTTGATTGCTATAACTGGGCAGTAAACCCTGTAACGCCAGTTTTCCCACTCACCAATGAGCAAAATCGTCATATTGGTGTAATGGAAGCAAGGCTAACTGAAGAATTAATGTATGCTCTTTTTCCTCATATTGCTCGGACATTAGAGGGGCTAGGACAGGGTTGGGTTAGCTATCAATCTCAAGGAAATCCTCCATCCAGAGTTATTGAGGCAGTTGATGCAGCGATCCGAGAATTAGGGATTAGAAAACTACATAATTTTAGTAGCAATACGTTTTACCCTGGTCAAAATACTGATTTACCCGGTTTTGCTAAAAGGTATATTGAGCGTGCTGGTATAATTCCAGAAGATATACGGCAACAATTACTACAATCACAAGTGGGAATTTCTGGTGGTAATAGTTTGAACCTCAATCCCAATAGTCTCTATCTAGTCCCACCGCCGCAAAGAAATAACAATGGTTCTCGCCCTGGATATCGTTGTAATCGCTGTAATGCATTCTATCTCCATCAAGCATCTGGAATTTGTCCGGTTTGTAATAGCGATCGCCGTTCTAATGCACTTGTTCAACCATTAATATCTGACACAACAACTACAGACTTTGATTACTATACTTACCTTTCAGAAGAAGCAGGTCAGCCTTTCCGCATGAATGCTGCTGAATTGACTGGACAAACTGATCGGGGCGATCGCACTAAACGCCAAAGATGGTTTCAGGACATTTTCATCAATCAGGAAATTCCTCGCGTTCAAGGGATTGATCTGTTAAGCGTAACAACCACAATGGAAGCAGGGGTCGATATTGGTTCGCTATTAGCAGTAATGATGGCGAATATGCCTCCCCGTCGCTTCAACTATCAACAAAGGGTGGGGCGAGCCGGAAGACGGGCTGCGGGTGTTTCTTTAGCCGTTACTTTTTGTCGAGGAAGAAGCCATGATGATTTCTACTTCCAACGTCTAGAAAGTATGACAGGCGATCCGCCACCGCCGCCTTATGTGGATATGAGAAGTCAACAAATTTTTGAGCGAGTTCTAGTTAAGGAGGTGTTGAGACAAGCATTCCCCATAGCAAAATCAAGCTTGCAAGCAATAGGTGTTGGGTTAACCAATGATGGTAATGATAGCGTACATGGTGAATTTGGTTCTGTCAGTGATTGGAGTAACTACGAACCAGAAATTGCTGCTTGGTTGAATAATCTAGCAAATGAATCAAACATTTTAGCAGTTTTAGCGGCTTTAAGGGTTGAAACTAACTTACCCCATGCAGGTGACGCCCAGATGCTTGCTGATTTACGTAATAATCTCATACCGCGTATTAATAATGTTGTTAACGACCCCTCATACACTCAAAATAAGCTGAGTGAGCGTTTGGCAAATGCTGGTTTATTACCCATGTTTGGCTTTCCTACGCGAGTCCGCTTGCTTTACACCAGTTGGCCCTTTTCTCCCGAACCGTGGCCACCAGAAACGGGAGTGGTAGATCGGGATTTAGATATTGCCCTTAGCCAATTTGCTCCAAAGTCGCAAACTGTTAAAGATAAAGCGGTTCATAATGCTTGTGGTGTAGTTGAATTGTATCCTCAAGGTAATACAGTGGTTTCTGCTCCTGGGTTATTTCCTGCACTACCTAATGGTAATGAATCTGTAGGACTATGTGGTAACTGTCAAGCAGTGGTATTTCCCCACACTGGACTAAATCAGCCTCCTCCTGGTGGTCAAGAAGCGCAAAAAACTCACTGTCCGGTTTGTGGTGCGAATGAACTGCGTTATTTAGACGCACGAGAACCCAAAGGATTTTTTGCTGACTTAAATCCTGAAGACTTTGATGGACAATTTGAGTGGCAACCACGCTCTACTCGACCATCGTTAAGTGTAAGAGCTAATGTGCCACAATCTTCAGCAATTGCAAATACTAACGCCTCAGTGTCTGATTTTTATGAAAATATTATTTCTATCAATGATAATGGTGGTGAAGGTGGGTTTGATTTTTACGAAACGGTCAGGATTTACGGACAACCGAAACCAGGAGCGTATGCGATCGCTACAAATAATGATTCTGTGAGGACATCAGGTGCTTGTTATCGTATTGCACTGTTGTCTAAACGTAAGACAGACATTTTGTTAGTTAATTTTAATTATTGGCAAAATGGAGTTTTTGCGCCACCAACAACAGTAGAAGGGCGTGCTGCTTGGTATTCCTTTGCTTTTTGGTTACGGGTAGCGGCAGGCGCGCTCTTGGATATTGATTCGCAAGAGTTACAGGCTGGATTTCGCTCGCTAAAGGATCAATCGGGAATGGTGATTGGTCAAGCATTTTTGTGCGATCGGCTAGAAAATGGTGCGGGATACTGCCGCTTTTTGGCACAGCCACAGGAGTTTCAAAATCTTCTGGCTCAAGCTGACTGTGCTATTCAAAATAGCATTGCGTGGAAATGGTTATCTCCAAAGCACGAGGGGGATTGTGATACGTCATGTAATTTATGTTTGCGGGATTACCGAAATCTACCTTACCACGGAATTTTAGATTGGCGACTTGCTTTAGATATGGCGCGATTAGTATCTGATGCTTCGGCAACTATTGATTTGCATACCCCTTGGAGCAGTTACCCTAATCCTTGGCTGAGATTAATTCAAGGAGCTAATGCACCTATTCCCGCTTCGTTGCAGCGTTTAGGTTATAGTTCACCAACGCATTTTGGAACGTTGATTGGATTTGTTCACCAAAGTTCTCGGCGAATCCGAATCTTGCGCCATCCATTATGGCAAGATGACCATCCTGAGTGGATTGCAGCTGTAGCAGCCGCCCAGAGACAATACCCCAATCATCAAATTGAGTCTGCAAATCCGTTTATGGTACTCCGACGACCTGGAGACAGTGCCTGATGTTTGTTGACTACGCTCAAGAAAGAAATTCTAACTAAGGAATTTCATTTTTGTCCCTGCTTATAGCGCGTTGCACTGGGGGTCTGGCTAGTTCTGAACAATGGCTCCCAGTTTTGACTAGATTTATGAAAAAAAGGTAAGGTATTATTGGGGCAACTATAATGATGACAAGTTAAGGCTCCTGACTCACGGTAGCCTGCAGATAGTTTTCCTGAGGCGCGTAGGCAGTATTTTTCTATAAAAGCATCATATTCATCTGTAGAAATTCTATAGCTAGTCAAAAGTTCTATAATTTCAGAATTTTTGTAGTCAAGCATTTCCTCATAGAAGAGGGTATCACTTCTGGACGGAGCAAATTCTATACTATCCAAGCTAAATGATTTTGATTGGACAACATACATAAAAACAAAAAAAGAATTTTGATATGCAGGATATTCCGCTAGAAGTTTATTAATTTCCCGAATACATTTAGTTAGCTGATTTCCAGAACCATTTGTGTAGTCCATAAATACAAAAACAGAGTTTTCTGGTTCACCTTTTCTAGCTTCAAAATATTCTTTTAGAAGTTTAAACTTCTTTTCTCCCTGTGAACTGGTAGTAGTAAGAGCTGACCTCTCGTAAATGCTCCAAAGCCTATGCTGGCTCTCTACAGATGTGTCAGTAGGTGACGGTAACATAGCATATCGAATTATTTTGTTTCGCAGCCATTTTTGGAATTCAGCTTCATTCTTAACAGCCGGCTTGGACACAGAAAAAAAAGCTTGACGAAGCCTATCTTCTTCCATTAAAAATTGCAGTAACTTTTCTTGTAACCTACGAGTAGCGATTTCTATTTTATCGCTTGAAAAAAACTGAATTTTACTTAATAATAAATGTGCTATATTTTTCTCTAAGGGTGTATCAAACTGATTTAACCAATTCCGAATTTTAATTTTTGATATAGAACCTTCCCAACCCCTTAGGCGATCGTAATGCTCATCTATATCTATGCCCTCATCAAATAATAAAGTTTGCTCTACCTGCCTTTCTTCAGGCAAAATTGAGGCAAGAGGTTTATTATACGGGGATATTAAATCTGACAGTTTTCTTTGACAGAATTTGATATCATCATTAATTATTCTAAAATGTTTTATTGCTTGATGATTCGAGCTATTTGTATTTTCCTGCATCTTGCTTTCTATACCTAAATGTTTTCTCGATTGCTAAAAATAGTTTTAAATACCTCATCAGTGAGCGTATATCTATATGGCTTTTGACCAAAAATCTCTAATAATAGTTTCATCTCCGGGTTATTCCTGAGTTCTTCACTAGCTTTTTTCAGCCTGTATTCAACTTGATTACTGGCAAGATTATGAAAATATGAAATAGGGCTAGTATCCTTCAAAATTGCTAGGAGCTCCGGAATTGACTTTCGTTTACCACCGCTAAAGAATAAAAGATCGAGAAAAGCCTTTGCATCAGACGAGAAATCAAAATTTCTCTGTAACTGTAAAAAATAATTAGATGCATAAACTCGATAACTATTACTAAAAATTCTTCTAGCCGTTTCAATATTAACTGATTCATAAAATTGCTCTGCTTCTGCCCAAAGCAATTGGCATATCGTTTCTACATACCTTGGTATTCCTCCAGAAACTACTGCTACAAAATCAATTACATCGTCTTCAAAGGGATAAACCTTGTCAGTCACTCTTAAGGTAACAGAACTATTTTTAGTTTCTACATACTCTTTAACTTCTGAAACCAGCAAAGGATTGAGAATTTTAAAGTTAAATCTTGCTTCCGGCAATTGTCGTGCTTCTTGATAAACTTGGCTGTAGTATTCTTGAGTCATACTTATGCATAATCCCCAACCAGGACGTATGGAGAATTTTTCCGACAGGCTGTGTAAAAAACTCATAAAATATGAAATTTTGATTTTTAGTGTAGAAAAAAGCGCTTCTACTTCATCAAAAGCAATTAGGATATTATATTTTTGCGCCCGCTCAAGCATTTTAAAAAAGCCATCAAATAAATCGATGTACTCTATCTGCTCAAATAACACAGCATCTTGTTTTGTCAAAACTCCTTCTCGCACTAAAAAGTTATACATTTTTCTTAAAATGGCTCCCAAAAGACTTTCAAAGTGCCTGTCCGGTTGGCTAGAGGCTGCTACTGGTGTAACAATCTCTTGAAATTTAATGGGTATACAAATACCATTTTGATTGCGAAACTCTTGCGCGATAAGATTTAGTAGAGTCGTTTTACCATAACCATAATCCCCAACAAAAAATAGCTTTATTGGGCTTCTTAGTTTAAGGGAACGTTTAACATCCTCAAGTAACTCATCTATAAACTTTGTACGAACAATGCTAGAAGTAAAGTTTTGGTCTACTACTGACATTGCAGAACCAGAACTAACGTAAGGATTTCGAGCAGGAGGTATAGGGTTATTATGAATATCTTTGTAAGGCATCTTTAAATAGCAATAGCAGGTTCTACAATTTTGACAAATCCATACTGAATACCTCGAATATCGACCAAATCAATTCCCATATTTTGAGCAAGTTGAGATTTAGTAGTTCTTAGTTCAATTCGATTAGTAAGTTGTAACTGTGTTAAGTATTTTTTAAAATCTTCTTCTCGATAGTCTGTAACTTCCTTAAGATGATTAAATATCTTATCTAACGGAATTAACCCCAAATTTCTCTGAGCTACATCCCGATAATTTTCTGCAATAAATTGTAAAAGCTTTAATGAATTGTCAATCTGGACTTTATCTTGATAAAACATATCAAGATAGCCTACGCCGGGATGACCTACATAGCTGTAATCACAGTGTTTTATCAGCAGATATTGAAGTTTTGTAGGTTTGGGCTTGTCCTCTAATTCAAATTTTGCTTGAAGTACTCTTCGGTCAGAGTTATAGTCTCTAACAATTTTTGAATATTGCAAGCAAATCCGAGTTAAACTTTCATTAAATGTCTCTATAGATTGAAAATTTAATATAAGTTTTAGCGAACCTATTACCTCTATTCTGGCTTTGCTAGGAACGGAAGCTCTTTCTAAAGGTTGAGATTCAGAATAGAGAATATTGTCAGCTTTGAATAAGTCAAGAACGTAAAATCCAGCAAGATAGTTTTTAATGGTAGTAGCGGACATAGTTTTTCCAGTTGTCCTACCTTCATGTACAGTCAATTTTTCTTGCAGCCATGATACAGCTGACTTTAAGGGCTGTCCGTTATTAGTTACCAGTCCTTCTACCAGAAGTTTCATATCTTCTGGATGCTCTTTTGGCAAGTAGAACTTTGGAATTACCTTAGAAGTAGTACTCATAAGCTTGTACTCTCAATGTTTTATCTATGACAGAAGTAACCAGTCATTAACCTGCAAAAATTTAAATTTGGGGTATTCTGAAAGCATTACTTTTATAGTACTGTGCATACTTACTGATTCTTGCATGAAGAAAAAATTAATCTCGCTGGTGAAGTGTAATCTCCAGATGTCCTTTTTCATACAAAACCCTCATAATATCCCATATATCACGATTATACGACAAGCGTTTACGAAGCTGGCTAATCGTTAGACCATTGTTAACTGGGACTATGACAGTTAAAACTTGTTGTTCTTCCTCTGAAAGCTGTTGTTTCTTTTGTCGGTTAATCTTTCTGAATTCTTCACGCAAAATCTCATACTTGTCAAAAATAATTTTGAGTTTATTAATCCATTTTTCAAGCTTTTCTAAGTCTGAAATCAGAAATGTTAGCAAATTGATTTCAGATAACAGTTCTGCCTTACCATTCGTAACTTGCGTTAATAACTTGGTCACATCGTACTTGCATTCTTGCTCGATGAACAATAAATCTCTTTCTATTTGCTCCCATTCTCCTAGATGATTGTTGTACTCCTGAGCAAGCTTTTCATAAACAACTTGTCTTAATGTATTATATGAACCATTCCGATCTTCATCATCAAATTTGCATCTCTCTTTCAAATCAATTTCATGGTTCTTAACCACTTGGATGAGTAAACTTTCATATTGACTCAACTGTTGAGCAAAAGCCTCTCGGCGCGATTGCTGTTCTCCTTTAACCTGTTCTTCAAGTTCAATTAATGGGCGTTGCAACTGCTCATATTCTCTAAAACTTTCTATTTGGTGAATGCTAAAATGTTTGACAACGCGATCGATAAATTCATCTTCATAACACATTAAGCGTTCTGGGTTACTAGTAAGGTTCTCTCGCAATACACTAGCCCGTGCCAGAATAATTCTCCAATTTTCTAACCCTGCAACTAAAGGCTGAAGTCTTCTTTTCGTTTCTTCACAATCTTTCAAATACTGACTGTATTGCTTTAGTTGATAATATAATTGCCTGATATCTAAGCCATCATTTTTTATTGAATTCACTTGCTTTTGGCAATCTTTATCTAGCTGATTAATCTGCCTTTCTAAATTTTTTTGATAGTCGTTTAAACAGATTTCTAAACCACTGTTACTACTAATTGGCTGACTAACTTTAGAAGAATGTAATTCTTTAGTCAAATTACCTAGTTTGAATTTGATGTCTAGCACTTCTTTTTGAAGTACAGAAAATTTTTGAGTTTTATACACCTCAATATGTTCTTTTATTAATTGTATATTTCTCTGAACTTGGTCAATCACTAGCTCGGAGTTACAGTTATTAACGAAACTTGCTTCAGTCTCATTTATGGTTTCGTTAATTTCATGCAATATTCTTTCATCAAATAGTTCTAATAATAAAGCAATTTGAGACCGATGTTCATGTAATATACCTTTTAACGCTGTAGAGTCTATTTCTGTTACACAAGTTTGAATAACTCCCGTAACTCGATCCCACTCGACGTGGCGTCGTCTTTGTAACCATTCAATAGCTTCCTCAAACTCTTCTTGAAGATATCCAAGGTTTTTAGCCTCTTCCCATAATTCTTGATATTCTAAAGTTTTAACGTCTTGCCAACTAGTTGGCGTCTCTACTGTTGGCTTCTCTCCTCTAAATTTCAATTGTTCTTGAATAAACAATTCTAAAGGATGTTCAGAAAAATTGACTTGTGACTTTTCTTCCTTCTTGCTAGCAATCTTATATTCATCAATCAAACTATTTTGTTTAAGTACTGCTAGCATACTTGGCAAACCTGAACCAGTTGCTTCAAATAACTTTTCAAATTCTTCCTTAGTTACTTGATGTAATTGATGACCCTGGCGAACAGCTAGAGGAAGTTTCTCAAGTAAAAACTTATATTTTAGTAAGGTTGGACGCAGATTGTTATAGAAAGACTTATATTTAGGAAACAGAACTTTACATTTCTGATAAAACACAGATTCTATCAATTTAGTTGCTGTACTATTTAAACCCTCTAAACTTTCAATAATCCAAGTATCTGGTTGAATTGCAGGAAACAACAATCCCATAGCAAACTGGTGGCATTCCTGACGATGATGTTCTAATCTAGCTCGATCTGCTTTGCTAACCTCAGGATTGCTACCCAGCCAATCCTGAATGAAATAAGATAAGGAAAGTAGAGTACAAGCTGAACAATGTTTGGCAGATATAACTTTAGTAAGTAAGCCGAAGGCTGTAGGATATTCTTGTTTAAAGCTGCGACCTAGTTGAATATAAAAGTCTACTTGACCTGTACCCGTAATTGAAGTTAGTTTTTGTGGTTCAGCAATTGCTTCTCGCTCGTAACTTAAATAAAACCGCCAATCTAATTGAGTCTTTTCTGGTGGAATAAATCTCATCAACTTTGTTTTTTCATTACCAATACTAATGACTAAAGAACGGTTAGGGAATTCAGCGCTGTACTTCTCAGGAGCACCTATTAAGAAATTATAAATCCCAAATCTATCCTGTTTCCATTTATCCTTAGTACGCCAAACCCAATTAGTTTTTTGACCAGATCTAGAAACGGGAAAAAGAGAAGTAATAATTTCAGATTTAAAAATTTTTGTTGCCATTTCTTCTTTTTTGGCACTATCCCATTCTCCAAACCACTGTTGACGAAATCGATTGAGAATTTGATCGATGATTGTGGGATTAGTTGGCTTACTGAGCGCATCTAAAGCAAAACTATGTTCAGTGGGTCGCGTAATGTGATATCCGTACAAATCATCGTTGTCTGCTAGTTCTTTGAGACTATCTAACAGTCCAAATTCCTCAGCAACGTTATGAGAAACCCCGGTTGGAAATAAAGCTAGAAGTTTTATGACATCTCGCCCTTTAGGGTGTTTTTGAATTGATGGTAACTGCTCTAAGCTATCGATTGCATTGTTAATTTTATGTTGTTGAGCACCATAAAACTGCACTTTTCCATTTAGATAATCCTGAATCAAATCCAACGGAGTATATGCACGTCCTTTTTCCCGACGAAACTGAACTAAGCGTTTGAATACTTCGATCAGCGCACGAGGGCCACAGGTTAGGTCTTTGCGATCGCACAGCTGCACTAAACTTTCAATCAATGCCGGATGTGCTAACTCATCAATTTCTAATTTATCGTCTAAAAACTTTTCACACAAAGAATACCAAAGTCTAGCAGGAAATTCATAGTTATACACATCAACTAATCTCAAGGAGACTTTTTGTTCCTTCATGCGGTGGATAATATCACTTGCTTGCTCCTCAATGGCTGATTCTGTAGGAGTTGTAGGCATACTTAGAATTAACGCTATAGGTGTAGAACCTAAAGCCCGCATTCCTTTGACTAAATCGCTTAGAATCTGAATTCGAGCACTAGAACCCTCTTCTGCTCGTAAAAATTCCTGACTTTCGTCAGCAAAAACTGCTAAACCAACCCAATCCACCTGCCGGAGAATAGGAATGCTCTCCTGCCAAAAATTTAAAATGGTATCAGTACTTGTAGTATCAGGCTTTAATTCTTGAACAATTTTGAGAGCTTTGTCTTCAGATACCTTGTACTTGCGTGCTATCTCTGCCGCTTGAAGTCCTAAAGACTTCAAATTGTATTTGCTGTATAGCTTTTCTAATTGAGCAGCTACTTCGTCGGGCAAACCACAAGCTTTCATCCAACCGTAAGTGGCAACCATCAGGTTTCCCAATTCCTTAAACTTGAATGGTGGTACTGCTAAAATCTTATGTTGCTGACACTCATGCCACAAATAAATGAGCGTTGCGGTCTTACCATAACCATAATCAGCACTTAGATAGCCATTTACAGGCTTTCCTTTATGAATTTCAGCAATTAAACGGTCTCGAAGAATCGTTACTCGGTCAAGTGGATCGTAACTTCTAGCGTATAAATCATAACGACTGGCTACGTCTTGCGGGTCGTCTTCTATCTGAGATGGGCTAACTGTATCGATAATTGCCTCAATCGAGTCCAGTTGTTCTAATAGCCGTTTCATAAATAGTTACTCTCTAAATGTAGCCAAGATAAACAGAGCAATCGTGCGAAGTGTCTCTTACTGATTTACACTTTCAATTCCAAGTTAGTAGAGACTCTGGTTAAGCTTAACCAAAATCTGACTGACTTGGTACTCATTAACAGCAAGCAACTTAGTCTACCATAGTTTTACAAGTTATAATCTGTATTTATTATAACTTATATTTATGTATAATTGCTTAACTAGAAATAGAATTTTTATTAAACAAAAACTCTTAGTATAAACATATTTTAAATACTTAACTATAACAACTCATTCCATAATGGAGATTTTGTCAGCATTACCCATTGCCCGTAACCACCTTCATAACCCCAATTAAAAAAGCTTCCTTGCTCATAATCATAGGTACGTTTAGCATTGTCCAAAGCTCCATCCAATCCACTAGGATCTAGTATCAGCATCTGACAAAGACGTTCTTGAACCTCTGCGCGTAAGAAAATCTTAACTCCGTAGGTTCGTTGCAGTTGTTTATAAGTTATGTCCACCGCTTTTACTAAAAGTGGAGCAGCACAGAAATATCGACGGCTGAAGTTCTCGTATTTTTCCTGTGGTTCAATGACAGCTGGTGATAGCGATCGCAACCAGTTAAGAGCACCAGTAACACTACTATCGCTAAAGGCAATTTCACTTGTAGATAGTTTAAACTTAGAAGCTGCTGTTTCAATCACTTCTCCAACTAACATCTTTTTTTCTACAGGTGATAGGACTACTTCTTTTCGTAACCAGAGTTTTTGTACAACCGTAGCATAAGCCCATGAAAACCGTTTTTCAGGTTTTTCTAGATGTAGTTGATATAGTAATAAATGTAAAAAATCCCCAAGCATAGAAGGGCTTGACTGTTGAATTCCTGCTGCTATTTTTCCCGTCGTAGTCAAGCTAGGAGGATTTTTTTTGTCAAGAATAGAAAGGTTGCGTAAAAATGGAAAAACATTTTTTTGTAGAACATTTACACCTAGTTGACACTTAGTCGCTAATTGTTCGAAATCGGTTTCAGAACTATTTAAAAATTCGAGAATAGCTACTACTCTTTCTAAAGTTGTATTTTGTTGTAAATGGAGAGTTAATCTTTTTGTCATTGAGCGCGTTCTAATGTATCCAACCAAGCTGCTAAGTTGTGCATAATCCGATGATTTCGGCTTGTTCTTAGCTGTTCAATACTTTCACAAAAATAACACGAATGCTGCGTGTCTCGTTTCAGTTTTTCCAAACCTTCTTTGGTAGTTTCAATACCCCGTCTCTGAGTAATTTGAATTTGAGATGTGTTAGGGAAAAATATGCTACCAAAACCTCCTGCTTTCCACCAAGTTGTACTATCAAGAGAATCAGGCACTAAATTATTTCGGTGGAGACGATTAAAGCTGTTTGGGCCACCAATACCAAAACAGTGAACATCCATCTTGTTTTCTTTGGCTATATTGTAAACGTCCTGAAACAAAGCTAAACTGTCTCGTGAAAGCATATTGACACTACCGTTAGGCCCAGAAGTTCCCCAAGAGCCAAAGCCAATCCGTTGAATACCAAGTTTGGCATAAGTTTCTACACAACGATTGATTTGATTAACGTTACGCCCATGTACGGGTGCGATAGCTCGCTCTTGCACATAGCTTGGCATTTGTTTAAAAAATCTTTCGCAATAGAACAGTGTGTCACAGACCTTAGACTCTACAATCTTATCAGAATCTGTAGTTAGAGGTACAATGTCAGGCAATACGTATCCATCTGCCCAAAGATGTTCTCGATAAAACTTATCTAGAAACGTGAGAAGTTCATCATAAGTTCTTTTTCCTTGCTGAACTTGATAAGCTCCGCAATCTAACCAAACAGTTTTTATATTTCCTTGGTTTTTTTCTTGCTTCAAAAACTTAATTGTAGATGGACGGCAAGCAATCGGTGAAGAGATAATATGTCGAAATGGATTGCGGTCTAAGTCACCTCCTGATTTCCATAACTCGAAAAGACGCTTTAACTCTGAACCGCTTGCAGTAATAGCAGCTACAAATTGAGGAGGTAATGATTTGCGGTACAGTAATTTTTTTTCCCAAATTACCAAACTGCGTTTTGCTCCAGGTTCAATATCTATCCGAGTAAATCCCATTTTGTAGTAAAAACCATTGGCATTTAAATCTAATGGACACTTAAGGCGTAGAGTTGTCATTCCACATTTTCTACTATATTTTTCCCATTCGTTAACTAGCTGTTTACCCACTCCTTTTCCGCGTTGGGAAGGGCAAACACAAAGGTGGTAAAGCGTTGATATTCTGTCACGTCTATGATGAAAATGTAAAAAGCCAAAAGATGTGCATAAAATTTCTTGGTGAGCAATTGCTTTTGCCAGGGTTGCTCTATTGACAAAACCTATCTCACGACGATGAGCATCTGCAAGAGCCTTGAGTGAAGGCAAAGTTTTTTCTGTTGCAAATGTTACTACTGTTTCTAAGACTTCAGTCTGCACGTATTTCACCCAAAAACCTTTTTAATCTCCACATTGTAAGAAGGTTTTTATACGATAGCATTTTTGTCGCTGTTCTAAGGTACAACGAGAAACCTCTCTTACCACTTTAGGGCTTTTGACCGTGGCTGCCATGTTTTTTCAACCAGCCACGGCAGAAGTAATTCCCGTTTTCGTAAGGTTAAGGTACAGGAAGGAAAGAATTAATCGCAGTCTGTAGCAGATGGACGCTGATAAGTTTGTGCCTCGGCAAACTGGGAAATGCTAGAGTTGGTCATCTGTTCTTATAAATTGCATTTATAAAAATATCTTTCACAACTAAATAAAGAATTAATAGAGTTAATAAAAGTTGTGAGAACTGAAGAATGGGGTCTAATCGCCAACCTTGAAAAATTAAAATGAATCCTGATAATAGCAAAATAATCGGTATAAATATCAATTGAATAATATAAAGAACTAAAGACGAGCTATTGAGTCTCCTGGCACGTGAAACGAGCCAAACTATCATAAAAATCAAATAAACTAGACTAAGAAGTATATATGCGAAACCTATTAAGCTTGCTACATTAGCACCAAAATTGACTTGAGCCAAATAAAGCATTTTAGATTACCCTTTTAACGCGATCGCACGATACTATCTCGATCTGACTTTCAGTGTCTACACACAGGATTATTTATTGTAAGATAAGTTATTATGTTTGTGCTGTAGAGTCCTCTTGTTTGGGAGTTGTAGAACCAAACAACTTTGGAAATATTAGCCCCGATTGATTTTTGTACTCAGCGAACTCAGGATAACGAGAAAGAGACTTGTCTTTCTTCAGCATATTTGGAATGAAAATTCCGCCGATAAAACTTCCAAGAATCAAGGATGGGAGCCAATGTTGAGTTAGTATGGCAAAAGAGCTATAGATAAATATTTCTCCTAAATAATTAGTATTGCGACAGCGAGCAAAAAAGCCTTCTGTGATGAGTCCGCGCTGATACTTAAGAGTAAAGTATTTCTGAGCATCACTTGCAAAATGTAAAAACACACCTAAAATATTGAGGGATATGGCGATCGCTACTAAAGGTAGTGATGGTGTACTGCCACTGCTAATCAGAATAAATGGTGCTATCCAGTACAAACACACTAGTATAAAGGAAAAAATACCTGAGGTTACAGGAATTTGTTGCTCCCATTGCTTATCTGGATAAATGAGGTCTTTGAGTAACCAAAGAAATCCATAAGTACCGTGTAACGCTAAGTAGACATAAGGTCCTAACGTGAAGTTTTGATAGAAAAACATCAGCCCTAGAATAAAAGGGAAAGTTAGCCCTTTACTGAGATTAATAGCGTACTTGACTTTCATCGCTGCTATTTTGAAATTTATTTTGGACGCTATGGTTATTTATAACATAAAATGTGTGTTTTTATGAAGAAATATATAGCCAACAAAATAATGATTTATGCGATCGCTATTGAAGTTGCTGGGTTCATTTCCAAAGAGTGACCGAAGCAAGCGCTTATAACTCTTCAAATAACCTCCAACTTTCAATGGTCAACTTATGTATATTTTTTTATAAGATTCTTCTATCTTTTTTGAAAAATCAGCATTTATCCCGAAAGTTTTAATACCAACAGGTAATCAAAAAGATTACTGATTATAAAGACCATAAGATGACTTAACTTGCCATTGTTCGTTATTTCTTTCTAGATAAAGTAGACTACCATACTGCGGAGGACCGGCTGGACAATAGGCGGTGATTTGAATCAAAGCCTGAGAAAAATCTGGAGCAAATCCCGGACGAGTTAAGGTATGGAAAACATACCATCTATTATCAGGATTGTTGAACATTAGGTCAGCTTTTTCTAGAGAAATCAGCGTGACTTGGTGATTGGTAATAAATGGAGTTAATAAGTCAGATTGAGTGTTGATTAAAATCCAATCATTATAAGTGTCTTTTTGGAGAGTATAAGTACCATCAAAAAAGCTTCCACAAGCAGATATTTTGTGAAAAGTCATATTTTCCCAAGCGAGTGAAAAATATGGAATACATACTTGAGCAGATGTTTCAATAAGAAATTCCTCTAGACAATAATCTTTAATAACGGCAGAGAAAACTTGTATTTCCTGTAACGCGCGCATATTCTCCTCCCAATCGTTTGCTATAGTTTTTCTCCTGTTTTCATCGGCAAACTCTGGAGAAAAGACAGGGGATGACTCATATCAGCAGCAAAGCCAAGGATAGCGCGATCGCGATGCTCGTAAAGCAATTCTCCGCGATCGTTAAACAAGAAAGTTGCTCCTCGTTGGGTAAGATAGGCAGGATTGGGAACATATGTCTTCCAGTTAGTCAGCACTTCTCCCATATTTCGCAATCGCAAAGTTGCTAGCTCAAACGGACGTTGAAAACCTTTACCACCCACCCATTTGAAGAATGAACCTTTCAGTGGAGGTAAAGGAGCAGCCCGAACGATTTCTTCATCGCCAATTAACTGAGGTGCTTTTGCGTCGCCCTTATATCCGCGAAACACTTCCGCCAGAGTACAAGGGCTCCCAATTCCCGCACACATCAACATCAGGTTGAGCCAAGCGTTCGCTCCGGGCGATAAACCAGGTAGTCTGAGAGATAAACCTGAATACAGGTTGAGCGTTTGATGCAGTTGAGCGGTGGGATCTACAAACAAACAATCTGCTGGAAATCCAGTATAACTACAGAATCGCTGACCGGAAGTGCGATCGCCAATTCCCACGGCTCGAATTGCTATCCCTTGTGCTTGAAGGCGTTTGGCATCTCGCTGCAACCACCAAGCATACTCAAGGCTGTCGAAATCTCCTAATTGTGGCAATATTAGCACCAGTTGCCAGGGAGAGGATTCGCAACCGCTCAAGATAGAGATAAACTCTCCATCACTCACTCGTTGGCGTTCGGTTTGGCTCAAAATGCTGTATGTACTCATTAGCTAGTAAAGATGGGTTCTACATTTATCGTAAGTGCTTGAGTTTAGATTTTTAGCCAATTCTCTACCAGAAAGTACATAATATAATTGTTATTCAGTGAATGTACTGCTATCAAATGGCGACTCGTCAGCAGCTTAAACCCCACATTCCGCACAGATTCAAGCGGATTTAGTAATTATGAATTTAAAAAATAAAAGCTTGTAATGATTGACTAGTAATTATTACAGGCTTTTTTCGTATAAAATAATAGAGTTAGGTAGCTATGTGAAAAAAACGATGAATGAGCCAATTGAAGCAATAAAAGTCTTAAATATAGACCATTTAGGAATAATAGCAGGAATAATAGACGAGATGGAATTGGTAGAAGAAGTGAATAAAAAAGTAGGAATAAAAGAAAAAGAAACCTTAAGTCCAGGACAAGTAATGAAAGCGATGATTTTGAATGGATTAGGATTTTTGAGCGCCCCATTATATCTATTTCAAGAATTTTTTACAGGCAAAGCAACCGAACATCTAATAGGAACGGGAGTATTACCAGAGCATTTAAATGATGACAGATTAGGGAGAGCATTGGACAAATATTACGAAGCGGGGACAACCAAATTATTTACAACGATCGCTATAAAAGCTGCTCATAAGTTCCAAGTAGAAATGAATAGTGTTCATTTAGATGGGACTTCAATGTGTGTAGAGGGAGAGTACAAAAAAGAAGGGGAGGAAATAAATGAAATCAATCAAGAAGCAGAATTAAATAAAAAAGAACTAGAGACAGAGATGAAACCAATAGAAATTGTTCATGGATACTCAAGAGATAAGAGACCAGACCTAAAACAATTTATTGTTGACATGATTGTAACAGGAGATGGAGATATTCCATTATATTTAAAAATAGACTCGGGAAACGTAGATGATAAAAGTGGATTTGTAGAAAGATTAAAAGAATTTAAAAAGCAATGGAAATTTGATGGAATATGTATAGCAGATAGTGCATTATACACAGCAGATAATCTGTCACGGGGGTCTTACACGTAGAGAGAGGGGAAGGTTTATTTGGGATATGACCTAATACCCCTCTATTAATAAAGGGGCTTGAAACCTTCCCCTCTCTCTGGGGACAATGCGTCAGCAATGAAAGGATTGAAATGGATAACTAGAGTCCCATTGAGTATAAAATCAGCGCCAAATAAAATCTTAGAGATTGAACCAAATGAATGGACAGATAGTCGAATATCAGGATATAGAATAGTTGAAAGAGAAGCGGAATATGGAAACATTAAGCAAAGATGGCTAATCATAGAAAGTGAGTTGAGAAAAAAATCAAGTATTCAGCAGGTAAATAAACAAGTAGAAAAGCAGAAAGAAAAAGCAGAATCGTCTCTACGTCAACTGTCTAGACAGGAGTTTGCTTGTAAAGCCGACGCGCTTAAGGCGATAGAAAAGCTATCAAATTCATGGAAATATCACCAAATAAAAGAAATTGAATTCTCAGAACAACCAGAGTATACCAAAGTGGGAAGACCAAAAAAATCGACAGAAACAATCCAAATAAAATATCAAGTTAAAGGTCAAATAGAAACGAGAATAGAAGTGATTGAAACGGAGAAGATTAAAGCTGGAAGATTTATTTTAGCAACGAATATATTAGATAAAAATGAATTAAGTAATGAGGAGATGCTAGAGGAATACAAAGCGCAACAATGCCATGAAAGAGGATTTAGATTTTTAAAAGACCCATTGTTTTTTACTAAGAGTGTATATGTCAAAACTCCAGAAAGAGTAGAAGCAATAGCAATGATAATGGGACTGTGTTTATTAGTCTATAATCTAGCACAAAGAAAGTTGAGACAAGAATTAGCAACATCCGGCGATCGTATCAGGAATCAGGTAAATAAATTAACAAATAAGCCGACAATGAGGTGGGTATTTCAGCTATTTCAGTCAGTACATTTGCTCATGATAAATGGACAGAAGCAAATGAGTAATTTAACAGAGCAGCGTCGAAAAATTCTGAATCACTTAGGCTCATTTTATAGCCAATATTATCTAATGATTTGAATTGGCTGATTTTCAATAAAAGGATAGAGATATTTTTTAATAACCCGAATTTTTGGGCGAAGAACACCATGAGCTTTGCTCTTATTTATCTGGCTGAATTTAGGATAAATAAGTCAGTTGATTGAAGAAGTGAATCTATTTTTTAATCAGAGTGAAATTAAATTGTTTATTATGTCTGTTTATTTGAATGAAAAGTGAAAATCAAACCCAAAAGATTAGACTGATAAAATTTATTTGTCTTTGATTTTTTAAAAATATCAGTAATATAATTCACATCTGCGGAATGTGGGTATTAACAACTCTAATGCTTTTTTCGAGATTTTTGAGGGTTCGCTATCCCACCAAATAAACGTATGTGTATCTAATAGTAACTTCATGAATTTTGTAACCAAAAATCATCTGATAATGGTTGGTCAAAATCATTACTCATTCTCATTGCACCTAAATTTAATCCTGGTTGAGGTGTTTTTCCTGACTCTGAAGGAATTTTATTTACAGGGTTAAGTACTGTTAACAGAGCAACAGGTGTGTTCCCCTCAGTAATGATTATCTCT
Source organism: Scytonema hankhaensis NUACC26 (assembly GCF_045865695.1). Lineage (NCBI taxonomy): Bacteria > Bacillati > Cyanobacteriota > Cyanophyceae > Nostocales > Scytonemataceae > Scytonema > Scytonema hankhaensis. The sequence continues at coordinate 5,082 of NZ_BAACAP010000241.1, read as the reverse complement.
TGGTCAGCTTGAATCAATGAGAGTAATTCTGTCACACTCATTTGTAATTCTTTAAGATCGAGTGTTTTGGTTGACATAGCTATGTTATTGAGATATTTCCAACTTGATTATAGCCTAAAAGTTTGTATTACAGAGATTAGCAACAAATGACAAATAACCGAATCGTACTGAAGACTATAATTAAATTGCAAGGAAGTTTCCATTGTCAGCATGAGTTTATTGCCGAAGAAACTACCTGATACTTTTCCGTTAACAGTTACTCAGAAATGTTAGAAAATATCTTGGTCAGCTTTGCAAAAACAGCTTGAACCTCTTCGTCAGTAGCATAGTCTCCGGCGTCAGCTTCGGCAACCCCTGCCTTAATCTCTGCTATCTGCCACTGGTAAACCTCAAGATAAAGGTCAACGGCTTCGTTCAGCACGTAAGTTCGATCGCGGTCAAGACCAGCTGCAATAGTATCTAAAATAACACGCTTGTCACTCTCAAGGCGGAAAGTAATATTTTCTTTCCTCATGATTCGGGATTATAATTATGCTCACTACTTTTAGTATGCCTTGCAATGCAAGACAATTAAAATAACTAGACTATATCGAAGACTGTAACTGATTTGCAGCTGTATCAATATGTCGTTTTAATATCCTAACAGCAGCTTTTGTATCTTTTTGCCGACAAGCATCTAGAAGTTGATAGTGTTCCTTTTGGGTGCGCTCTAAATAATCTTGTCCCATCTGACGGTGGGCATAGCGGAAAAGATTGGTGTGTAAATTTTGAATTATTTTCAGTAATCGCGGTCGATTTGCTTGGGTGTAGAGTGCTGCATGAAATTCCCAATTTTGCTTTGCCCAGTCAGTGGTATCTGTAATTCGATTGATTTCATCCAAAATCATACCTGCTTTTTCTAAATCGGATTCACTTAAATTGGGAATCGCAAGTTGAATGGCTGTCACTTCTAAAGCGGAACGAATCTCGCAAATTTCCTGCACTTCATTGGGTGACAAGACTGATACCATCGCTCCTCGATTGAGATGAAACGTGACTAATCCTTCTGCCTCTAGTTGTCGCAACGCTTCTCTTACGGGGATGCGGCTAACTCCAAATTGCGTAGCGATTTCATCTTGTCTGAGAGATTGCCCTTCCTGAAGAATTCCTCGTAAAATCGCTTCTCGTAAGGTGTTGGCAATTAAATCTGGGGTACTGCGTTGTTGTTGCAGCACGTTGGCTGCTAGGTCGTTTAAATTCATAACTTTTTTCATGCATAATGTATATTGTATACGATTTTCTGTATACAATATACAAAGTAAAGACTCTTGGAGCTAGTTATGAGTATTTCCTCCACAGACCGAATCGTTATCTTCGATACCACTCTTAGAGATGGAGAACAATCACCTGGAGCTACACTGAATGTAGAAGAGAAGTTAGCGATCGCTCACCAACTAGCTCTTCTAGGAGTTGATGTCATTGAAGCTGGGTTTGCGATCGCAAGTCCTGGTGATTTTGAAGCTGTCAGAACCATAGCCGAACAAGTTGGGATACCAGGTGGACCAATCATTTGTAGTTTGGCAAGAGCCATTCGTGAGGATATTAAAGCTGCAGCAGAAGCATTGCAACTGGCTGCTCATCCCAGAATTCATGTTTTTCTGTCCACATCAGATATTCATCTCCAATACCAGTTGAAAAAGACTCGCAACCAAGTACTGGCAATAGCAGAAGAAATGGTTGCTTATGCCAAATCCTTTGTGCAAGATGTAGAATTTTCACCCATGGATGCAAGCCGTACCGATCCAGAGTTTTTGTACCAAGTCTTGGCAAGAGCAATTGCTGCAGGTGCTACGACAATTAATATCCCCGATACCGTTGGCATCTGCACGCCAAAAGAAATGGAAAAGTTGATTCAGGGGATTCGGAAGAATGTACCCAATATAGAACAGGCGATTCTTTCCGTTCACACTCAAAACGATTTAGGTTTAGCCACAGCCAATGCACTCGCTGCAATTGAAAATGGAGTGCGTCAGGTCGAATGCACCATTAATGGTATTGGAGAACGTGCGGGTAATGCTGCATTAGAAGAGATTGTCATGGCTTTGCAGGTTCGCAAACCCTATTACAATCCCTACTTGGGTCGTCCTGTGGAGAGCACTGCACCTCTTGTTAATATCAAAACTCAAGAAATTTATAAAACCTCATGCTTGGTTTCTCAATTGACAGGTATTACAGTACAGCCCAATAAGGCGATTGTTGGAGCTAATGCCTTCGCTCATGAATCGGGAGTTCATCAAGATGGTGTGATTAAGCATCGAGAAACTTACGAAATCATGGATGCTGCTGATATTGGATTGCCAGAAAATCGGATCGTCTTAGGTAAGCATTCAGGGCGCAACGCCTTCCGAAGCAAGCTGCAAGAATTGGGGTTTGACCTAAATGAAGCAGACTTTAACAAAGCCTTCATCAGGTTTAAAGAAGTTGCTGATAAGAAAAAAGAAATGTCCGATTGGGATATAGAGGCAATTGTGCGAGACGAAACCCAAATTCAAGTCGAGAGCGGTTTTCAGTTAGAACACGTACAAGTGACTTGTGGAGATTGCACTTGCCCAACGGCAACTATCACAATTGTGACTCCAAGTGGAGAAATTTTGACAGATGCGGCAGTGGGTACCGGACCAGTGGATGCGGTGTATAAAGCGATCGCTCGTATGATACAGATATCTAGTCAACTCATTGAGTTTTCTGTTCAATCCGTGACAGAAGGAATAGATGCTTTAGGAACCGTTACTGTTCGCTTACGTCATCAAGACCGTATTTTCTCTGGGCAGTCATCCGATACAGACATTGTTGTTGCATCAGCTTATGCTTATATCAATGCAGTCAATCGTCTTTATCGTTACTTACAATCTTCAAGGAATGAGTGTTTGAGTTCATTTTCTTAAACACCAGCACAATAATTTTTCCTACAGATGTAGGAAAGGGCTGATTATCTTTATCTTAAGAGAATCTTACATTACAAATAGAACTTTACGTAGTGGTCTAAAATTTCTCCGTAGCAATGTTTGCTAGTTGAGCAAGAAAATTTGGAATTGACAACTCCTAAAAAATACTTATGGCTACAAACAACCCCATACGGAAAAATCCTCTGCCACTACCTGCAACTCTGGCACGACGCAATCAGTCTGATGTAGATTTAGGTGCGACCTCTAGAAGTGCATCAGTTCAAACGACTTTACTTGCTAAGATAACTAAACCAGGACCTCGCGAACCAAAAATTGTTTCCACCGCTCACGGTACACTCAAGCATATTCTTTTTTGTTATCCTGCTTATGCGAGTGGAGAGTTTAGCTACAAGCAGGTTTACGAAGATTTGTTCCGTAAGTTACCCAAAACAACTCGATTTACTATCCTCACTCATCCAAGTGTCATTAACGATTTACTAGAAGCCCTGAATTCCACCAATGCTTCCGAGCGCTCAACCATAGTAGAAGCACCTGATTTTTTGAATTTTCTTGTTTGGGCGGAAGATCCTTATGTTGTTGTCCAAGATATATCAACAGCAGAAGGTACGTCTTTCTTGGTTGAACCTCACGTCTTTAGCAGATCGGGTGATGCAGCAATTGCTGAGTTAGTAGCAGAAGCAACCCATCTGCAAAGCATTCAATCTCCTCTCTATTTCCAAGGTGGAAATGTACTGATTGGGGATGATTCTGTGTTCATCGGTACAGATTATCCAGAAGAGACCAAGAAACTCATCGAAGAAGCAGAGAATATTGTAGTCCCCGAAGACGTTCAAAATATTGATGAATTTGTTAAACATTTATACATTAAAACCTTCGACTCCAATCGCAAGCTCATTTACGTAGGTACGGAATTACCAGTTCCTCAACCACAAACACGTCCGATTACTATCGACGGTGAGGAATGGACTGAGGAGATATATACAGGAACTGGAGAGAAACAGCCAATATTTCACATCGATATGTTTATTTCGCTAGCAGGACGCAGCCCTTCTGGCAAATACCGGTTATTGGTAGGGTCGCCCACTTATGCCGATAAAATTTTAGGGCAAGAGTCTGTAGACCATGCTCTAGGGGAAATTTTTGATGATGTTGCTAACACTCTACAAAATCTGGGCTTTGAAGTGATTCGCAATCCCATGCCGCTTACCTATGTAGATCTACCTGATATTAAAGTTCGTACCTGGTATTTTGCTACTGCTAATAACTGCTTGATAGAAATAGCTCCAAATAGTGGTAATTCTGTATGGCTACCAACCTATGGTCATGGTGATTGGGCAGACTTAGTTCCTATTGATGCGGAAAACAAGCGCATATGGGAAGAACTTGGTTTCAAGGTCTACGAATTGACCGACTTTCACCCCTTTGCACAAAATCTTGGTTCGGTTCACTGTATTAAGAAGTATCTAGAGAGGTAAAACTGTAAATACATTCTTGCAACTTGTGGCTTCAATCCCTTCAATAGGTTACTCTCCAAGAATTTTATAGCTTGAAACTTAACTTCGGCTACCCAGGAGAACTTGGAGCGGGTAATCAAACTCGAACTGACTTTAGTGTGACGTTCAACCCTCAAACTCAAATGGTGCAAGGGACACTTGTAGTTCGTTTTTTCGACAGTTAGTCGTGCCTTTGCAACCACTATATATAATGTAGAGTTCGCCACACGGTCATCAGGTTGGGAATATTGCACCTAGTAAGTGATTGGACTTTGGACAAAGTCCAATACTTAGATGGTTTCCATTCAATTAATTTCCAAGCGCGAGTAGGGAGCCGAAGATCGGGGCGCTGGATCTGCCGTCAGCAGAATGCTCAGCGACGAAGCGCGAAGGTGCCGGTCGCTGGCTCGCCGATCGTCGTCGTGCCGTCAATCGGTGCGTAGCACTCGGATGAGCTCTTCGGTCACGAGGTCGGGGCGGGACAGAAACGGGTGGTGGCCGGCAGCAAGGTCGATCGAGCGGGTGGCCCGACCAGCGTGGAAGCGCTGCAGGGCGAGGGAGGTGCTGCGGTCCTCCGTGCAGACGAGGTACGTCGAGGGCCTGCCCCGCCACGCCGCTCGGGTCGTCGGCGTCCCGAAGGCGCC